>JBAZCF010000007.1 GCA_041671045.1 Parachlamydiales bacterium | reverse complement strand
CAATACTGCTTCGCAGTGAGTAAATGTAAGAAGATTGTCAATAATAAGATATGTAGAACCACAAGGATAAGTGGACGCAATAATTTCAAGGATTACTCACCATTATTCATAAGTAACTGCGAAGCAGTATTTTGCCACAAAGTGGCGACACCTGTGAGCCATTCTAGCCCAATCTTAAATCTGCCACCTCTTCGTGGCAATACTGCTTCGCAGTGAGTATGTAAGAAGATTGTCAATAAAAAGTTATGTAGAACCACAAGGATAAGTGGACGCAATAATTTCAAGGATTACTCACCATTATTCATAAGTAACTGCGAAGCAGTATTTTGCCACGAAGTGGCTACATGATGTTAGCCATGTGTGAATGAGCGAAGCGAATAAACGCATGGTAAAATTCAGCAAAAAATTGAGCCACAAAAGTGGCGACACCTGTGAGCTATTCTAGCCCCATCTTAAATCTGCCGCCACTTCGTGGCAAAATATTGCTTCGCAGTCAGTCTTGCTGAGCAGTACTTTAAAGCAGAATAAATTATTTATAGAGTTACTATTGTAGGTAAGTGACGATAAAGTGTATTATTGCTTTATTAAATTATAATTAAAATTAATTAATAGCATGTTATAATTCTTGATCATTCCTTAATTAGAGTTAGCAAAGTGGTAAGCCCATTAAATTTTGATATTATCGGTAGTAAATATGAAGCAGCTGCTTGGGCGGAAACAACAGACACGTTTTCCTTGGATTACAAAGACATAGGCCAACGTTTAGAAAGCCTCTCTTTAACATTCCGCGTGGCTCGCTTTTTATCTCAATTCGCATTGTTTTCCTTTTTGGAGAATTACTATGTTGAGCAAGTGAAAAGCACTATCCAAGCCTTTAAAGTAGAATATCTTAATACTGCAAAATCAATCTTAGCCAAGCACGGTCTTGAATCCAAATATGCAAGTCTATTTGAAAATCCTGATTTTACTGCAGAAAGATTTGCAGAGATAAGAAGGCATTTGCTTTATCTCTTCGATGTCAATCAGCAATTAGAAGAAGTCTCAAGCTCTTGGAGTCCTGAAGAAAAGATTGCAGTTAAACAACAGTTCTATGCTGTGTCTCAGCATGTTTTACCGGAACAAATCAAAGCTACATTGCGAAGTATCTACGATCAAGTGATCGTTCCACAGATTTTGGAAAGAGATACTATTATTCTTGGACTTCCCAGCGATTTTGAAAATGAAAATGAACAGGTCTTGATCACGCTGGATAAGGATCAATTTGATTTTCCTAAATGGGAAGAGGCGCTGAATTCCCCTAAAGTCGCAGATTCCAAAAAAATAAGCTCGGAGCTGATCAAACATTTAAAGGGAGTTCCAAAGTTAGTTGTAGAAGCACTATTCAATGAATACGTTGAGAAAGACGAAATCAAGATCCTTCATTTGGACATTGTAGAGAGAGCGGATCATTTTGAAATAGTAAGCCGTAGACCTAACCTAAAGTTTGAACAGCTCCCGCTAGATATGTTGGAAAGAATTGTTCAGTTTTTACCTGATCGAGCGCTGTTAAATGCACAGGCAACAGATAGAACATTAAGGACTCTTGCTGAAACAGAAATTGTCAAACGTCTGAATGCTCGTAAACTCGATTTATCCTCATTATGTTTGACACACACACAGCTTGTGGCTTTCCTAGGACGAAACCATGATAAATTAAAGTGTTTTAAGCTCAACGACATCCATAATCTTCAGAGTAATCAGCAACTTGTGGAATTGCTTAGTGTCTTTAAACAAATAGATTATATTGAGCTAGAAAATTGCAGAATTCAGTTTGGCTTACTTAAATCGTTACCTGTTAGTTTTCCTGATCTTAAGGGCTTAAGTCTTCAAACGTGCTTAATAGAAGACAGGCTCATAGATGATGCATTAAAAGAGGTGCGTAATCATCCTTTAGTAACTTTTGTAAAACTGGATAGAGCGGGAAGGGTGGTTATAGATCGTTTTCATAGAGATCTAGCGCAAGAATGGTCGAAATTCCTCTGCTTAGAGGAGTTAGACCTGACACAAAGCAGGTATATTTCTAAGGGGTATTTTTCCATTTTCTGGATGTCCTTTGTGAGTTATTTAAATGCTCCATCGCTTAGAACGCTTAAATTAGGCTCAGGCTTTAATGCAGGGGTTGTTCAAGAACATATTTCGAAATTTAAAAATCTAGAACATCTCGTTCTCGATATGATTAACTTAGATAGATGCGCTTCTATAGTAGATAAAATTAAAGACCTACCCAACATGCATACTTTAGAAATTAAATATGAAACTGGATCAGGGGAGGCTGCAATCAGAAAATTAACGAATGTTCTAGGTGGATTAAAGGGACTGAAAAGCTTATCTATCCATTATCGCAAGACGGCAACCTCATTGGAAGAAGATCCAAGAGGTGATATTGAAATATTAAGTTCGCAGATAGAAGCTGACTTTATGGCTGCTATAGGGAAACTTAAAAATTTGCGACGGATATGTATTCAGTTGGACCCCATACACAGTCTAAAAGGTGGAATGGATTCTTTTTTAGAATTAGAGCATTTAGAAGTTATAGAGTTAACAAATCATTCTTTAGTAGGCGGAATGCATGAGCTGAATTTGATTCCAGAAACAATTGTAAAAGAGCTTTTAAAAATACGTGAAATAAAATTTACAGGGAATTTTGCTCATTCTACATATGAAAGACTTGTAAACGTCTTGCCCTATTTACCTCAATTAGAAGTGTTGGAGGTTTGTAAGCCGTTCCCCACCGCTGCGCCTGACACTCCTACATTCAACAATAGAATCGCAGATCATTTTTATGAAATTCCGTTATTAAAGCATTTACAAATGGCTTTTGTGTTTTTTGCTGGAGATACAAAATCATTTATTAAGAATCTGCATCTTCTAAAGAATTTGGCTTCTATGGATATATCCTACAGCAATTTAAGAGTAGAGCAGCTTTTGGAATTAATAAATTCACTTCAGATATTACCAAAGCTTCAAAAACTTATAATCAAAGGTCTTATCACTAACATCTTTCCCTATGATATTAATAATTGGAAGGATGTTTCAAAAGCGATTAGTAAACTGACTCATCTCACAGAGTTAGATCTAAGTGACAACCAAATGCCTACTCTTTTTTTAATGGAAATAATCCAGAATGTTCACAAAATGAAGAATTTGACGCACATTAATTTGGATGGAAATCATCGATGGTTGCTTCTTCTTCCCGATGGAACCACGCAGATTAAAAAGATCTTTAGTGCGAATCGAAATTTACTATCCATCAGATTTAATGGTGGGGAATTTCTTAGAGAAATAGGTGGTAAGATTACCCCTATTCGCAAGACCATTTCGAAAACAAACATCCCTCTTTCATAGTTGCGAAGCAGTATTTTGCCACGAAGTGGCGACACCTGTGAGCCATTCTAGCCCAATCTTAAATCTGCCGCCACTTCGTGGCTTGATTCTAGGGGATACCATTTCCATGCGTTCTTCGCTTCGCTCATTCACACATGGCTAACATCATGTAGCCACTTCGTGGCAAAATACTGCTTCGCAGTGAGTAAATGTAAGAAGATTGTCAATAAAAAGTTATGTAGAACCACAAGGATAAGTGGACGCAATAATTTCAAGGATTACTCACCATTATTCATAAGTAACTGCGAAGCAGTATTTTGCCACGAAGTGGCGACACCTGTGAGCCATTCTAGCCCAATCTTAAATCTGCCGCCACTTCGTGGCAATACTGCTTCGCAGTGAGTAAATGTAAGAAGATTGTCAATAATAAGATATGTAGAACCACAAGGATAAGTGGACGCAATAATTTCAAGGATTACTCACCATTATTCATAAGTAACTGCGAAGTAGTATTTTGCCACGGGGTGGCGACACCTGTGAGCCATTCTAGCCCAATCTTATCTGCCACCTCTTCGTGGCAATACTGCTTCGCAGTGAGTAAATGTAAGAAGATTGTCAATAAAAAGTTATGTAGAACCACAAGGATAAATGGACGCAATAATTTTAAGGATTCCTCACCATTATTCATAAGTAACTGCGAAGCAGTATTTTGCCACGAAGTGGCTACATGATGTTAGCCATGTGTGAATGAGCGAAGCGAAGAACGCATGGTAAAATTCAGCAAACAATTGAGCCACAAAAGTGGCGACACCTGTGAGCCATTCTAGCCCAATCTTATCTGCCACCTCTTCGTGGCAATACTGCTTCGCAGTGAGTAAACGTAAGAAGATTGTTAATAATAAGATATGTAGAACCACAAGGATAAGTTCCTTGCAATTAGACATACCTTTTTCATTATCTTGCTGAAGCAGTACTTTAAAGCGATAATAAATTTATCTATAAGTTTATTGTAACTAGTTAAGTAGTGGTAAATTAATTTAAATTGTATTATTAATATTTATTTAAATGGAAGGAATTCACGCAATATCGATATACCAATAGTAACCACTCTCTAGAATTCAAATTAAAAAATATATTACTGATTTTATCCTTGACCCCACAGTTTCTTTATGTTGACATGGGTCTTTCATTACAGAGAGAGGCTTTATGGCTACAACCGCCCAAACTGCAATCAAACATGCCTTTGTTTATCCCTTTGGAGCAGGCATCACTACACCGCCGTTAGATTCCGCGCTATTGGGGGGAAAGGGCAAAGGCCTTGCAGAAATGGCTTCTATTGGCCTGCCTGTCCCTCCTGGATTTATTTTATCTACAGAAGCTTGTTTTGCGTTTTTAAAAAATGGACGTAAACTTACTCCAGAGATGAAAGATGAGATCCATGCAGCCATGGAGATTCTCGAAAAAAAACAAAATTCGAAATTTGGCGACCAGCAGCATCCCTTTTTAGTCTCTGTTCGGTCGGGCGCCCGGGTTTCCATGCCTGGGATGATGGATACGATCTTGAATTTAGGGCTTAATGACAAATCGGTGGAAGGGTATGCAGCCCTGACCGGCAATCCTCGATTAGCGTATGATTGCTACCGCCGTTTGATCATGATGTATTCCGAAATTGTACATGGAGTCAGCCGAAGACATTTCGAAGATGCCTTCAGGGTGATCAAGCAACAGCAGGGAGTCCATTTAGATAATGAACTTAGCGTTGAAAATCTAAAGCGTATATGTGTTGTCTTTAAGCAGGTTCATGATGAATACAGTATTACTCCTTTCCCCCAAGATGCCTATGAACAGCTATATGGGGCCATTGCAGCAGTCTTCAATAGCTGGGATAGCGAGCGAGCCATTCTCTACCGCCATCTGAATAGAATTCCTGATGATTGGGGCACCGCAGTGAACGTCCAAACGATGGTATTCGGTAATAAGAATGACAATTCTGCGACTGGAGTAGCCTTTACACGCGATCCTGCGAGTGGAATGGCATTATTTTACGGCGAGTTTCTTTCGAATGCCCAAGGCGAAGAGGTTGTTGCGGGAACACGCACACCCCAGCCTATCAATACTTACCAGAAACAGACAAGCGGATCGGAGCTGATCAGCTTGGAAGAAGCCATGCCTAAGGTCTATAAGGAACTGCATGAGAATGTCCTTAAGCTAGAACGGCACTACCGCGATATGCAGGATATTGAGTTTACTATTGACGATGGCAAACTTTATATGCTGCAAACACGTACGGGCAAAAGGACGGGCTTTGCAGCAGTGCGGATGGCTGTAGAAATGATGAAAGAAGGATTGATCGATGATAAAACGGCACTGCTACGCGTGCAGCCTAATCAGATTACACAGCTTCTAGCACCGGTTTTTGATGCACGTGCCAAGAGCCAAGCAGCAAACTTTCTTGTGGCCAAAGGACTGAATGCCGGTCCAGGTGCGGCGTCGGGTAAGGCTGTCTTCACAAGCCAACGGGCTACAGAATATGCCAAAAAAGGTATCCATACGATCTTAGTCAGGGAAGAAGCTTCCCCGGATGATTTCCCCGGAATGGTCGCAGCGCAGGGGATTTTGACCTTGCGCGGAGGCGCTACCAGCCACGCTGCTGTGGTAGCACGGGGGATGGGAAAACCTTGTGTCGTAGGCTGTGCAGCTTTACATCTAAATGAGCGGGCTCAGACCCTTTCTTGCGGAGAGAAAACCATCAAAGAAGGCGACCCCATCTCCATCGATGGGATGACGGGTGAAGTCTACTTCTGTGAATTGACAACAAGCCCTTCCGAAATTGTGCAGGTACTGATAACACGCACCAAATCACCGGAAGAGAGCCTCCTTTTTCAAGAATATGAAATACTTATGAAAATTGCTGACAAATACAAGAAGTTGGAAGTTCGTGCCAATGCCGATACACCTTATGATAGTGCTGTTGCACGTTCTTTTGGCGCTCAAGGAATAGGGCTTTGCCGCACAGAACATATGTTTATGGATATGGAACGCCTGAATGATGTGCGCTGTATGTTCTTCAGCACGCGTTATGAAGAAAGAAAAGCGGCAATAAGCAAGCTTCTTCCCCACCAGAAAAATGATTTCATAGGTATTTTTAAGGCTATGGAAGGGCTTCCTGTGACGATCCGCTTGCTTGACCCGCCGCTTCACGAATTTATGCCTCACAATTTTGACGAGCTAAACGCTCTCGCCCAGCTGATGAATATTAACCCTGATGAGCTGTCGCATATTCGCGATACACTTCAAGAAGTTAACCCTATGTTAGGACACAGGGGCTGCAGGCTGGGAATTACCTATCCGGAATTGACCGAAATGCAAGCGAGGGCAGTTTTCGAGGCAGCGATCGAAGTGCATAAAAGTGGCAAAGAAGTCTTTCCTGAAATCATGGTCCCGTTAGTAGGAACAATCGCAGAGCTGGAACACCAACGAATGATTATAGAAAATACTGCTAAGGAAGTATTTAAACAGAAAGGCGTCTCTATCGGTTTTACTATCGGGACGATGATAGAGCTGCCGCGTGCTTGTATTATTGCGGATAAGATAGCATTAAAAGCTGCATTTTTCAGTTTTGGAACAAATGACCTTACTCAGACAACTTTCGGGATAAGTCGGGATGACAGTGCCAAATTTGTACCCTCCTATGTCAGTGGAGTGCCCAACCCTGACGGCAGTAAAGGAATCTTTAAGTTATTGCCTGCAGACCCTTTTCAAGAGCTGGATCAGGAAGGAGTAGGGGAGCTGATGAAAATTGCTATTCAGAAGGGTAAGAGCACCAACCCTAACCTTCATCTCGGTATATGCGGAGAGCATGGCGGAGACCCCCATTCCGTAGAATTCTTCCATAAGCTGGGATTAGATTATGTTTCATGTTCTCCTTATCGAGTACCTGTAGCACGGCTGGCTGCAGGAAGGGCTGCTTTGCAATAGCATTTGCGAAGCGAATCATGTCCTAGTATAGGACAAACTTTGCATATCAAGACCATCATCTTAAAGGATTAATTCGCTGCGTTAAGCAGTTTTTCAATAAATGCAGCTTGTACATGCTTTTGTTGGTGACAGGCAAAGTCAAAGCTTTCTGCCGGGGAATACTCTTGCAGCGTCTCATCAAGACACCGTATTAAGAGGCTTTCCGTTTCGTTTGTTTGGATTTCCTGTAGGTATTTTTGGAGGGTCTGCACGGTAACAAGAATAGCTTTTGCTATCTGCTTATCAAACTTTTCTTCATTACCGTCCTTCAGGAAGAGGATATAACTATCAAAAGTCCCTTTCCAGACACTGATACATTCTGCGAACTGGCTTATGTCATGGCTTTCAATAATTTTGTTGAGGATGGGGATAATGATTTTATCAATTAGTTGGTCTAAGCGTGCATTGAAATCTTTGCCCTCTTTGGAGAGGTATTTCTTTTGGGCAATTTCAGGGTGCTGTTTATGCTTATCCTTAGTCATATGAGTCTTAAGGCGGGTCTTAGCAGTATTAAAGACGTTGTTTTTAAGATATTTAATGCCCTTTTTAAGCATGTTCCTTGCAAGGAAATTACTTTTTCCAATAGCTAAAAAAGCTTTTAAGACAATATTTGAGAGGCCTAGTTTATCAAGCAGCTGCTCATATGCATTTTGAGTTTGGTTAATCTCATACTCAATCCAACCCGGTTCAGCACGGTTTTCATGAATGCGGAATTTTACCCAGAAAATCAACTCTTTAAGGAGAGGATTTAAATGTTTCTCCAAAGGAGAAGCTGTTTCAGGCAAAGCATTAAATAGGTTATGTACGAATTGTGGCGGGTTTAACTCTAGAAGGCTTTTGTGATAATCTGCATTTAAAAAAGGAATATCCTTGTACATGCGGTACAGCACTTCCATAGTGTAATAACTTTTTATACCCAAAATTTGTTCCGTTCTTTTCTTCCATAAGTCCTTAAGCCAATAAAATTCATTGGTAAATTGTGGAAGGCTTTTTAGATCGCCGTAAACTACTGTCTTATATTTTGACCATGAATTGCGCAATCCTTCAATGAGTTTAGAGAATTCAGTTTTCGAGGTGCCTAAAAATTTTTGCAGCAATACACATGCTTTGTCTATCGAAGATTGCAGTTCAGGATTCTCATCCAGGTGATTTAGAATAGTGGCCTTATTTTTAAGGTGTGCAGGAACTGATTGAAGGTCTAAGAAATCTTTATCATAAGGAATGCGTTCTGCAAATATCAAATCTGGCCAAGGACATTTTTCGATCGTTTGTGAAATCATCTCTAGGCTGGGCAGGGCAAGTTTTTCCCAGTACTGTTGCAGGTAGTTTGTATTGTCGCTATCAAATTTAAAGAGGGAAAGGGTTTCATGCAGACAATCCCATATCAGCCTTTCATAGGGGATGGCATCGCTTTCACGGGCAAAGTTTTGCAAGGCTTTTAGCCCGACTAAAATCAATTCTTTGATGTGATTGTGGAGTTCATTTTGTGCTGCAGGGTTGGCTGGATTTTCTAGTACCTTCCCTAAATCGACTAGTACGTCACCGCTTTTGATGGCCAACTCGCAGAGATATGCAGTTTCATGGAAATCAATAAAGCGGCTGATGAAATAAGCTATATACTGTTTATAATAATAATTAAGTGTATTATAGAAAGATCTTCCTATTTTTGAGTACAGCTGATCAAACTTTTCAGTGATGGCCTGGTATTTTTTAGTTTGTTTCTCAACACGTTTTCCTATGATGTGGTCGGGAGTATTTTTACTTAGCTTTTGCTTTTCTTTAAATAGATTTTGGACATGTTTTTCATAGGAATTTGAGCTGATAAAATAATTTTTTATTATACCTTTAAGTAAATAGGAATCTTTAAATACTGAAATTAAAGTTTGGACTACTTGGGTCTTCCAGGGCCCTCTGGATAAAGCTATCGTCCATTTTTTCCAATGTGCGTCCGTATTACATTTTTCAATAAGATCATCGACCAATGACAATAAGCCTTTCCCTACATTGATCAGAAAACGTTCAGCCTCAGATAGTTTCTCCTCAGAGATATTAGGGTTAAATATATGTGCCACAACTTTATCTACATCAGTTTCTAGCAGTTGTTTACGTCCTTCAGCACTAAACAATGAAAAGCGTGGGTAATTTACGATAAATGCGTTGAAGCTATTAATGGCCTGTAAAACGTAATAATGGGTTCCCACACCCTCAATATATTCTGTTATTGGCTTTGGGTTAGTTGCTTGACAAAATTCATCCAGCTTAAAGCTATTGGAAAAATTATTCCAAGCCTCGAATAATATATTAAAATTTTCATTTAGATCTTCCGGAATACATCTACCATTATATTTGTAGTTTGTCAGAAATAGTTGGATGCTTCTGCAGTAGTGATCTACATTAGGATGGTGGATAAAAGCATGGAGGATACGATAAGGATGGATTAAAACCCCCGGAATATGCTGTGCTGAAATTTCAGCTGCTTTAGGAAGAATTTTGGGTTCTTCAACCTGCTTGGGGGAGGAGTCGACGGCCGAAACATCTTCCTGAAGTTGAATACAAATTTGTTCTTCTACAGATAATTCGGTAAGCGGAACCACGCTTTCTTCGAGAGGTATTTCCGGTATGTGGGAAGGTTCTTCGCTTTCCGTTTCCTCTTCTTCTGTAGGTAAATTATCGGAAGGCTCTTTTTCTTTGGGTACGGGCTCGGGTTCCCACGTAAAAAGATCTAAGGATAGATTTTCAAAAAATGCATCTTTCTCAGCATTCAGGCTTTTGCACTGCTCAATGTAAAGTTGTTCAGCAGCGAGTTTTTTCTCTTTTATTTTAGTTTGAAGCTCAGTGGCTTCTGATATTAGCTGATTGATCCTACCTGCATAGAATATGCGGTCAAAAAATCCGACTTGTTGTTCTAAAACTTTGATTCTTAATGATAAGAGGATAGTTTGTTTAGTGCAACGGTCTGCAAATGTTGGATGGGGAAGGGAGTTTTGGATTTTAGATGCTTTTACAATACGTTCTTGCAAATTTGTTTGTCCCTTGATGGAGGGGCAAATGAAATTGCGTAACCTATCATAGTATTCTTTGAATTGTGCAGATATCATTAAAATACTTAATTAATAAAAGTCCATATGCCATATGAATTTAAATTATTTATTAAGATTGTAATGGATGTTGTTAAAATAATTGATTGTTATTGTTATTTTTAAGGGGATGGGCAATAATCATCTCTTTATGGTGTGAAAAATGAATATTTACTCGCGGCACAGCCCTTTTATTGCTTCTATCAAAGACAGATATCTCCTCAATGAAACCGATTCTTTTAAAGAAACCTGGCATGTTTCTATCGATATCAACCATTCCGATATTAAATATGATGTGGGTGACTGTTTAGGAATTCTCCCTTCCAATCCACCTCAAGTGATTGAAAAAATGTTGGAGGTCTTTAAATCAGAAGGCAATGAGCTTATCCTTACGCGGCACAATGAAAATGCCGAATCTTTAAGATACATTCTTCAAAAGCGGATTAACTTAAGTTCTATCTCTAAAAAATTGGTTGAAATCGCTTCTCAAGAATATCCTGATCTTTTACCGCTTCTCGACCCGGAGAATAGGAAAGGTTTTAAGGAATATATTGAGGATAGGGAAGTGTGGGATTTTTTATGGGAACATCCGCTGAAGAATTCCAATGCTATCGATTTACTAGATACTTTACAGCCGCTTCTTCCCCGTCTTTATTCCATTGCATCCTGCCAAGAAGTGGTAGGGGATGAGGTCCACCTTACTGTCAGCCATGTGAAATACACAAGCCGGGGTTATCAACGCTGGGGGACATGCACGCATTACCTTTGTGAAGCTGAACCATTGCAGGAATGGTCTGTACCGATCTATCTACACCAACATAAGGGCTTCACCTTGCCGGAAGACCCGGCGCAAGATATCATCATGATTGGTCCGGGTACCGGTGTCGCTCCTTACCGGGGATTCATGCAAAAACGTGCCTGGCGTGGCGACTCGGGAAGGAGCTGGCTTATTTTTGGCGAACGCAACCGCGCCCTTGATTTCTTTTATCAAAATGAGTGGGCAGCACTGGAAGACCAAGGTAAGCTGAAAGTGACGACGGCCTTTTCCCGCGATCAGCCTGAAAAAATCTATGTGCAAAACCGTTTATTGGAACATGCTATTGAGGTCAGGGAATGGGTTGAAAATGGTGCGATGATCTATGTTTGCGGCGACGCGATGCATATGGCTAAAGACGTGGAAAACGCCCTTATCGAAATTCTAGGCAGTGCTGAGAAAGTAAAAGAGTTGCGACATGCTAAGCGTTATCTGAAAGATGTATATTAGGGTGAGATCCACGGGTCAAGTAGTCTAGCGAGGCGACGGGTCGCCTCGCTATTATGCTAAACGGGCAACTCCATTGTTGTAAGGACAACAAAGCATTGTATTCCATCGCCGCAGCCAAAATCAGTTAACCCTTCGCCGGTAGTGGCTGTAATGCCTACTTGAGCAATATCTAATTCTAATACACGCGCGAGGTTTTCACGCATGGGGATCAGTTTCTCTTTGAAACGGGGCTTCTTAGCTTCTATCGTAGCGGCAACATGAGTGATCACCTGGTTGCCTAAAGTTTTTTTTGCTTCCAACAGATAGACTTCACTGTCGATAATACCGTCTCTAAGACACAGGTCATCAGCAATACCGCCCATAATTAGGATATGGGTGAGTGATGTGATGGCATTGCATACGGCATGATATACAACATCCCCGTCGGAGTTTGCATTAAAACCGGGATGATCATCAAAGGTGACGCCGCAAATGACCAGCGGTTTAGTGGAATCGGATAGCAAGAATCGGTGGCTGTCTTGGCCAATTCCTGTTCTAAAGATAGGGTAAGAAGGATGTTTGTTCATGAAAATCCGTAAATGCTTTTTTCGACAACCATCTTGCCATAACGTTCAATTATCACAAAATTCAGAACGATCAAGTAAAATAATGTTCGATTTTTTCTTTCTTTTCATTTTTCCTTAACTGGACGGTGTGGATCGATTCTAAGAAATCGTTAAGGGTAATAAATAGGGGAATGGCTTTATTGCCTCTAAATCGCTTATCAGCCAATTCAAAAGCGCCTTTTACCACAGATTTTATTTCTAAGTTGCTAAAGCCCGAAGTTAGATTGGCCAAATGTTTATTAGAGGCTTCCGATGGAATGAGATTTTTATCCCGTAGCAGTTGGGTATGGATGCAAAAGTTTTCTTCTCTTTCATAAAATTTAGGCTCAGGAATAGTAAATATATCCTCAAAATATCCTGTGCGTAGAAGGGATGGATTAATGCCTTCCGGATTATCACATGTTGCGATGATGAGAAGACGGGGCCAGTCTTTTCTATGTTCGTCGAGCATTGTAAGAAGTTGGCTAAGCTGAGAAACTTGATGTGTTTTTGGCGGTTTCTCCTCGCTTCCAAAAAGTGTATCTATGCCCTCGATATGGACAAGATGAAGAGGAGAGATGCCACCTGATTGACGGTTGTTCTCAAGCGCAAGATCAAAGAGTGAACGCAGTTCTTTTTCTGTTTGCCCATTCCATACTTGAATGAGCTCTGTGGGCCCGAAATTTTGGAAATTCTCCGGATAGACACCCAGCCATGCACTGATCCCTTGGATGGACAAGGTTTTGTTGTTGCCAAGAAAACCGCTTAAAATTAGGGCTTTAGGAGCAGGCTGGCCTAATGTATTATAGAGCTCAGGATCGTCGACAAGCTTAGCCTTTAGTAGCTCTAAGAAATCTATTAAACTCTTATCTACAATGTCTAGTCTTTTCTTCTGGAAAAATTCTATTGCGTTTGAAGGTATATTATCCGTGGTATTCTCTAGAAGGGGTGGGAGTTTTGATCGGAGCGGAGTGAAATGAAATTCAGTTTCAGGTGTAAGAACGCCCAGATTAAGTTTTTGAATCCCTTCTGTAGAGGAGAAGTTAATATCCTCAACATGGATTTCGAGCATATTCCGGGATTTATCAGCGAAGAAAATGCGATCTCCTTTGATGACGTTGGCAGTATTAGTTCGGAGTTTCTCTATGAGGTCGTCTTTATATAAGGTAGTATTTACCCCATTGCGAGAGACGATGTCGTATAAAAGGTATATTTTTGAGACAGGTGCCGGGATACTGGAATGGACTACCTTTATTTGAGAAAGGGGTGGATTCATTGTGACGGATAATACGGTTGAAGAGGTGATCTTCCAAAGTTTAGCATATTTTGTATCCGGATCTGCATCCTTTAAATTTCCGGTGGCATCGCATCCGCCCAAAATTTCTATTTCCAAGGTATTCATCACCCCTTTGCGGTTAGGGACGTGGATGATCCAAGGTTTTGCTTTCCATACAATACTTCTTGAAGCTTCTATTAATGCGTCCATGATATCATCTGCAAAGAAACAATCGGTAAAGCTTCTGGTTTCATTAGTATCGTGGGAGCGTACGGCAACGATCTGGATGATGAGTGTGCTGGCATCATAGATTTTACTCTTACCTAGCGCTAAATTAGATTCGAACGATAATTTAAGGTCCCTGCTCATTACAGTCACCGGTTCGGTTCCCATACCTTCCAAATATTCATAGCCTTTGTATACGTTGACGATCTTTTTTACTATTACGCTCATCTTTCGCTCTTCCTCTGTGTATTCCATGACTACACCGGGGTAAAGGGGAAGGCGGGAGTACTCCATTTGTAGGCGTTCTAACAATACTTGATGGTTAATGAAAATGGGTTGTTGAATATTTTGCGCCGCAGATTCCTGAGGGGAGAGATTGATATCGCATATAACTTTAAAAAGGGTTTGCTGGGTGATTTGATGAATGATCTTGGATGCATACTTACCTTTATTCAGACGCAAAGCAGTTTTAGCATGTAGTATCCAAAGAATTGTGCTATCTTCGTGAGGATTGACGATGGGTTCTCCCTTATCAAAGGTAAATTTTTTTACAGTCAATCCTAAGGTAGTGTTGCCGATAAGTATTTGCTTCACATCGCCAATTCTTAGTGGCGTATTGTTATAAAGGGATTGGAAGTTGGCCAATACTTTGCTCTCTTCAAAGCGGGTATGAGTTGTTTGGTTGCTGAATAACGGCGTAATAAATTTTATTTTGAGATGTACTGCCGGCAGGGGAAATTGCGTATCTTTATAATCCGAAGCTCTGGTTCGAACAGGGATAAAATCAAGAGAAGACATAAGACCTCCTGATCAATTCAATTTAACTTCTGATTACTCTTTGACACTTTAATGAACAAGGATTTAATCAAATCCCGGCAGAGGGAAATTTATGAATTAGTATCCTGCGCAGATCCTTTAAAAAAATCTTGTCCCGCAAATGTTTTTTTATTTTGCAAACTTCTGATTTTCTGTTATTTTGCGCTTAAAAGATGTGTATTAATACATAATACTTTAGCGCCACATAAACATAACTGATTTTCGACTGGAAGTGACACATGGACGTACTCAAAATTAAAGGCGGGACTCCTCTAAAGGGACATGTAAAGGCCGCCGGGGCAAAAAATGCCATCACTAAGCTACTTGTAGCTTCATTGATCTCTGATAAACCCACCCATTTTTCTAACGTACCCAACATTGGGGATGTGGAAGTCACCGTCTCCTTATGTCAAGAAATAGGGATGCAGGTCTCTTGGGACAGGGAGAAAGGAGAGATGCATGTCGTTACAAAAGAGCTGACAAGTTCTTACATTCCCCAAAAGTTCTCAGGTTCCAACCGCATACCCATCTTGATGATGGGGGCTTTATTGGGCCGTACTGACGAGGATATTATTGTTCCCGTCTCAGGTGGCTGCGACTTAGGTCAGCGCCCTGTAGACTTCCATATTACTGCTTTAGAAGCATTAGGGGCAACAATTGAATACCGTCCTATGAAACGCCAGGCAGCCTATTTTGCCAGGGCGCATAATGGCTTGCAAGGCAGTTTGATCACCCTTCCCTTCCCTTCTGTAGGTGCCACTGAAAACACCATCCTAGCTGCCGTCACAGCACGGGGAACCACCGTGATAAAAAATGCAGCGATTGAGCCTGAAGTTGTCGATCTCATTTTATTCCTGCAAAAATTGGGCGCTAATATCACTGTGGATGTGGATAGGACCATTAAGATCCAGGGAACGAGACGTTTCTATGAAGTTGAGCATACGGTACTTCCTGACCGTATCGAAGCAGCTTCTTGGGGGATGGCAGCTATCTGTACCAAGGGTAGAGTATTTGTCGAAGGAGCCCAGCACCATAACATGATTACCTTTCTGAATACAATTAGGGAAGTGGGCGGCGGTTTCGATGTGAAAGAAAATGGAATAGAATTCTTCTATGACGGACCACTGCAAGGCGGCCTTCATATTGAGACGGACGTCCATCCCGGATTCATGACAGATTGGCAGCAGCCCTTTGTAGTATTGCTTACACAGGCGTCCGGTTCTTCTGTTGTGCATGAGACAGTGTACGAAAAACGTTTTGGGTATACAGAGACATTACGCGAAATGGGAGCGGATATAACTCTATTTAAGCAATGCTTAGGGGGGAAATGCTGCCGTTATGCTTCTAAAAATTATGCCCACAGCTTAATTGTTAAAGGTTCTTCCCCGCTGATTGCAAAAGATATTGCTGTGCCGGACCTTAGAGCAGGCTTTGCGTATGTGATGGCCGCATGCGTGGCCGAAGGAAAATCCTCACTTTCCGGTTTAGACTTTTTGAAGAGAGGGTATGAAAATATTTTCGAAAAATTAGTCAATCTGGGAATCGATATTGAACTCACAACAGCCCGGGATCCTTTACCGCTCGTGCTGCCTGCTGCAATGTCTGAAGTTGAGGATGAACTCTTAGTTACGAATTGACGCATTACCTAAGGAAGATTAATATATAACCTTTTGATTATTGAGAGGTTATGTGTTAAGTCTTCCTTCAGCTCCTTGGCAGAAAATATTAAGGGGCAATTTTACCCGTCTGAATACCTTGCTTGAATTTCTTGAATTAGACTCCTCAACTATAGCAAGGTTGGCAGTAAGAAAAGAATTTCCTTTGAATCTTCCCCGTCGTTTGGCAGAAAAAATCCAAAAAAACACACTTGAAGATCCGATTTTTAAACAATTTGTTCCTTTAGCGGACGAGTTTGTTGCTGCAGAAAACTTTGTATTAGAGCCGCTTTCTGAAGGCGGATGTAAAGTGGGCAAGAAATTGCTCCATAAATATCAAGGAAGAGTGTTGCTAGTATGTACGAGCGCGTGTGCAATGCACTGCCGCTATTGTTTTAGGCAGAATTTTGACTATCAAGTACAAGACAAAGGCTTTGAGCAGGAGTTGGCCTATATTGCTGAAGATACAACGCTACGCGAAGTCATTCTAAGCGGGGGAGACCCTTTAGCGCTTACAAACGAAAGGTTGAGCGAGATATTAAAAGCAGTAGATGCCATTCCGCATATTACACGCATAAGATTTCACACCCGGTTTCCTATCGGAATTCCCGAACGTATTGACGAGGGACTGATAGCCTTACTAACGGGCCTAAGCAAGAAAGTTTGGTTGGTGGTGCATGTTAATCACCCGTTGGAGTTAGATCAAGATGTACTTGCACATTTGAAGAAGTTGTCTGATAAGGGGGTAATGCTCTTGAATCAGTCCGTACTGCTTAAAGGTGTGAATGCTGATGTTGAAGTCTTGGAAGCGTTGTGCAATAAACTTGTGGATAACAATATACTCCCTTATTACATCCACCAATTAGATAGAGTGAAAGGAGCTTCCCACTTTGAGGTAGATCTTGAAGAAGGGAAGGCACTAATGCGCTCGCTGCAAAAGCGGGTGTCCGGCTATGCTTTGCCTAGATATGCGCAAGAGATTCCGGGGTTCGCCTCTAAAGTGATTATACCTTTCTAGAAATCTCACTAGCCTACAAATTACGCCAGAACAAAGCCGAATTTGACAAAAGTGGGGTTTTATTGATCATCCTCTAAACACGTCTTATAGAGAGGGTTTTTTGCTAATCCAAGGGCATACGCTTGCCCTTTGAATCCAAGCTGAGATAGCTTTTGGACAAAAACTCTTAGTATCTTGGTACGTTTTGCTACGACACCCTCATCTATATTTTTAATGAATTGGCTTGCGGTGATGGCTTGTGCAAATTTATTAATGAAATCCATCGCCGTATTTTCAGGGATGCCATGCTGCAGCAAGTAGGCAAGGGGATTTATTGATTCTGTAATAAACTGGAAATAATGTTCTATGTTTAATTCCCAGAGAGACAGGAACTTAGAATCATATAAATAGCATGTAATCTGGAAAACCAATTGTTCCAGCAACACAGAATTTTCCAGAACATCCGGAGAGCTGCCGGCTTTCATAAGAATATAGCAAAACCGCTCTTGTATTTCGAAGGAGGATTGATGTGGGCCTATATGTTTAGTAGAAACTTCATATAGGTTATGGACAAATTCAAATTGCTCTTTCGTTGTTATGTCAAGCCGGCTAAGGGCAACAAGGAAAGAACTTAGAATACCACGATATTCATCCGATGCTATATTGGTTGTTGTCTTTTCCAAATAGGAAAAGACAACACTAAAGTGCTGAACACTCCACCAGGTAGGGGACTGAGCTATGGACTCTACAATATTATTTACCCATATTAATTTTTCATGCTTATTTACGATGAGGCTGGAGGGACAAGGAATATTGTTATAAATATTCCACATAAAAGAGGCTGTTTTCTGTGAATGCCAAAAGGATGCAAAATTTTTATTTTTAAGCATGGTTTGAAAGTTCACTACATGCAGAGCATATTCAGATTCATCTTGAGGATTGCTGCAACATAGGACTTCCATCAGCATAAAAGCATTGAAATTGCCATCGCAAGGAAAATCCCTGAGGAGTAGTGCGGTAGTTTCGTAAGTCCAATTTAAAATAGGCTCTCTTTTATCCTGAAATGATTTTATGGAAGAAAGAAGTGTTCTTATCATATGTGAACGTACTTTCATTCTAGAAGACGTGATCTTGAATATTTTGCTTCCTTCGCTCTCGCAGACTTCATGGGTCGCTTTCTTGGACTGTGCATTATCTAAAACAAAAGACTGCTCTATTATTTTTAGAAGTTTTTCAGGGATTTCTTTATCTAAGGACTGTGTGAAAAGCATAACAGTGCATTCAACCAGCATTTCCACACTTCTGAACAGGGCATCATTCTTTTCTTCGCTAAGAAGTTGCTTTGAGACATTTTGAAAATTCGTTTCAAAGCTGTTGTAGCTGACTTCATCAGAATCGAGAATTTCCAACAGTTGTTTGCGGGCTAACTCTATCTTAAGATAGATGTAACCATCTGTAATAATCTCCTTTACAGCAGGTTGAGATAGAAATTGTGATATTTCTTCAGATTTCAAATGGGAGAGCTTGATAACTTTTAAAAGGATGCCTTTAAAAAGGCGTACCCGTTCCGGATAATGTGATATTTGTGGTGTAACATTGGCTTTAAGTAATTGAAAAGCAGATGAGATAAGTTCAGGCCGTTTTATTTGTATTATATGTTGGGCTAATTCTAGAGTATTATGTGCTTGAGGATACCTTGCAATAAGATTATTGCATAGAGAACCTACTAAGTTTATCGTTTCTACTGTAACATGGCCTTTGAGAGAAACTTCTTTTTGAAACGACTTTATAAGTTTACATAAGCCAAGGCAATATTTTGGCTCTAGTTGAGGAGAAAATAAATGAGTTGTAAAAATAGCAATTAGCGGATTGAAAACTCCCATGAAATTTCCATTCAAGGCTATATCTAATAATTTCCAATCATAGGGGCGCACCTCAACAGAATAGCGTACAAATAAGCGCATTTTTAACAGCGCATCTAAAGTAGACACCATTTTTGCTTGACTAAGATGGTATTTGTAGAGCATCCACGCAAATTTACCCATCGTTATTTCATCTTGAAAAGAATGCAGAAGGGATTCGACCGACTCTTTTTTCTGAAATATAGTGCACGCAACTTGCATTGAATTGTTTACAATAGCACCAAAGATTGCAGCCCAGCTGGAAGAGCGTAAAGAAGGGTTCGTTCTAAATTCTTCTGAAGACGATTCGATATAAGCTAACGTTTCAAGGGCTCTACGAACAATTTTTTCATCTTTAGAACGTGAAATGGATGTATTAACAGCTTTCCATATCCCTTCGTCGATAATAGAAAACTTTTCTATCAGCTTAAAAAGCAGGTAGAGGTCATCTATATTGGAATAATTAAGTTTCTGACACAGCCCAGTCAATTGGTCTTTGGGAGGAATAAATGTGCTTGCAAAATTCAAGGCTGTCTGTAAGCAAAATTGAAGGGGAGCATGCTGGTATATTTTTTTCCATAAGGTACTTACCAGAGTAATAGAGGAAGTTTCTTGCTGTTCATTTTGTAATTGAACTTCCTGAAGGATTTTAACACCGTAAGTAAAAAGGTGATGAGTACATAGGAAATTGACCCACTCTTCTAGCAGTATTGTATGTTGGAATGACCAATATTTCCATTTTCTAAAAGATTGTGTATGGATGAAGAAGTGCATCCAATCAGCGGCGTCGGTATAATTATTTTGTTTTCTTAAGGTAATAATGATGTGCTGAATAGCTTCAAAAACGGGTGTTGCATTGCCTTGATCATAGCAAAGGGCCGGGTTGAAAATGTTCTCAAGATAGTCCAACAAATTTTGAACTGTAGGAAGGAAGAAATATTTGTCTATCGAGGAAAGAATAAATTGTTGTAGCTCGGAAGAACAATGAATGTAGATACTTGCAGAGCCATTTTCAAGAAACCAAAGAATGAAAAATATTGCAGAATTTGTATCTTTGCACAGTTTATAAATCTTATTCAGAAGTTTCGCTATGGAAGTGTAATAATTTTCTGCATCCTCGATCTCGCAGGCTGAATTCTCTTTAAGGATCTTTCTAAGTTTTGTTAATACTTCAACAATGAAATCATGAGAGGAGTTTTCAGAAGAGTACCTGGATACCACCAGGCTCTCTGAATGAATTCTGGAGACCTGAATCCAACCTAACAGGGGGATTCTTTCATTTTCAGGCAAATGGTGATATAGAACGTTGATGTCATCGAGGATAGGGCGAGAGAGTATAAGGCTTTTAAGCACGGGGTTAACAAACTTACTTCCATGAGAAAATTCAATGAGAAGTTCTTGGACAATGTTGCTGTGATTAGGGATAGAGGGATTTTCTATTAAACACTGAAGAAAGGCGGGCAGTAATACGGAAAATAGAGCGACATCCTTTTCTACAACAATATGCAGAAGTAAATTCATAAAAGCGATGTTTTTATGCTGGTGCGCTTTATGAAAACCTTCTCTAAAAAGCTGACTTTGGATGCCCGGGGTAAACTGCTCGATAAGATTGCATGCCCAAAGAATTTTATTGAAACGATTATTATCCCAGTTTGAAGATAAGTAGCTTCTAAAGAGTAACTCTAGAGTATCCCCGGTTTCAGGGGTATTTATGCTTAATTGACCTCGAGAATCAGCTTTTGGCTCTAGGGCATCATTGTCTTTAGATGTCTCTTCAAAGTGCGCCGAGGCTTGCAAATCCACAGCGCCGTATTTGCCAATATTCCTATTCTCGAATTCAATGGAGGATAATAGGAATTTAAATCCCTTGAATAAAACATGTTCTGCATTTGTAATAGTGAAAATATTATCCCTGCAGCATAACTTAAATAGTTTAAGGATGCTTTTAGATGGAGCGTCCTCATTTAAACCTTTATCACAGAGCTCTATACTAATAGTCGCCGCTTCGCCGTCATCCGCGTTTAAAATGCCTTCTGAAAAAACAAAAGTGCATAAAACAGCAGCATCATCATATCTTTTTGCATTAATGAAAATGATGAGGATTCTAAAAATAATCGCTCTTATATCTTTATCACAGGATCGGGAGAGATTGACCTTGAGTAGATGGAGGAAGAAAACCGATTCTGAATAAAGATCTTTTTCTAAATCCATAGATTCTGCATCCGCAGGAGGGAGAAGGGTTGCGATATGCAAAGTAAATAGCGTGACAGCCATGTTGTCTTCGTAGGCCTTAGAATAACAAGAAGTGATGAGGGGTAGATAGGAAGAATCAAAACATGGATACAGTTCCGACGGCTTTTTAAAAAGGTCTGACTTGGGGTTGAAGGCCCTTTGCACTGCTAAAGCAAACTCGTCTAGCATCTTCTGATTTAGAAAAATACTCATCAAACGAATGACTTCCTCTTGCCGTATATTTATAGGAAGATGGTTATATTCGCTTGAAAGTGCCTTTTCGATGGTAAGATGTAAGATTTCTATATGGACACGAGGCGTAGGACTATTTGTTAATTGATGGGATATTAGACTAATGTTCTTATAGAAAATGGAAATGCATTTCGTTAGATTTTTAAATAATAAAATGCTTTCTTCAGGATCAAGGGATTTACATAGGGTAGAATTAGCAAATTTAATAACAAGAAAGCTTAGTTTGCTATAGACCTCCTGAAAGTCCAGAGAGGTGTTGAATATGACGATGAAGGGAGTAAAATGTTGAATATATTGTGTGAAAATCTCCACTAGGAATTTGTTATATTGAAGGGGAAGATCACTTCCAAATAGGGTATTACCCTGGAATAGAACCTGACTATGAAATTGTATGAACAACGAAGCGTCTTGGGCAGTATCTAGACCTGAAACTAATGCCGCTGCTTTTTCCATAAATAATTGAAGGGCTAGATTAGAGCCCTCGGGACTTTCTTGGGTCCTGGCCCATTTATATTCCTTTCTGAAGGCTTCACAACATCTTTCAAAACATTCGGGATATTCGCTAGTTGTTTTTGCCCAAATATCTTCATGTGCTTCCAGCTTTTCCGGCAGAGAGATTGCAGGGAAGAGTGTATCGGCAAAACCTAGGAATAAAGCATAGGCATAGAATTTTACTTTAAAGCGCTCAAAAAAGGAGGTCCCTATCAAAGAGGAAATCAGGCTGCGACTTAAATTCGCATGCTCTTCTCGGATCAAAGGTGTTGCCTGCGTATTGTAATAGAAGAAGGCATCAAAGCATTCGATAAAAGAGGATAATGTCTCTGCCGCGTTCTGATGATCCATATTAAAATTTCTTAGCTTGATCAATTTCACGAGACCTTTGAGCATGCCATGGAGACAATAGAAGATGATCCTCTGCTTAAATTTATTGGGATACTTGATTTTTGATTGCTCAACTAAGCGGAAAGTCATTTCTAAACGGGAGTCATAATAGTAATCCAAAACGGGTTTGGATTCATCAAACTGAACGAAGTCGTCGTGTGACACTGTTTCCATCTTAGCTCTTTTTGCCAACGAACGAATAAGTCCTGTTTCTATCTTCCTATAGTCCATAGGCGAATATAGCATCTTAAGGATGCGTTCGCAGTTTGTCATAAAGTAGGCAATATTCTCATCATTTTGCAACTGGCAGAACATGAGTGAGATAGCTGCAGACACGGCTCTTTCCGCAATTAATGTATCATTGCAATACATGACATGTTTTTTTAGAAAAAGTTCAAAAGCATGTGTTCTTTTTTTTGTGTCGTTCGCAGCATGGATAATACTCTCAAGGTATGTTGCCATGCATGTTCCATACAAAGTTGAATAGTCAGGGTCTTTTAGCAAGTTATTTCCACAGCTTATTTCAAAGGAGTCTAATAGCTTTGTGAATAGCTCAGGTACATATGTCAACCGCATCAATAGGTTGTAAGTCAGGGCGTAGTCAGAAAAGTACTGTGATGCAAAAGCTGTTTTATTTGCTTTGAAAAAGATTGTAAATGCTCTCAGATCGTATTGTAGTCGTGTGGAAACGTCTATTTGTCGTCTGCATGTTGCTGTAAGCCATTTATAGGGCCCTAAACTTAATTCAATAGGGAAATCGTCAGAGTTATAAATGGTTTTTAATAAGCTAAAAAAATCATTGTCAAATACAGGGTTATCGTTGACAGCTGTCAAAGTGGCAAATTTTTCAAGAAAATAGCGTTGATAAATATTTCTGGTGGGTTCGATTACAGTTTTATAGTGGTCGCAAAAATATTTTATTATAATAGCGGCACAATCTTTACGGCTGCATTTTAGGGACTGGTTTAATAGGAGATAGAGCGAAGTAAGAAATGTGGGCGCATCCGTATGTAAGTTAAAGAGCCATTTGATCAATGGCTCGATAGTGCCTTTAGGTGCTTGGAAAAACTTTTCAGATTTCAGCTTTAGATATAATGATAATCCAAAAGATATCTTTTTACCGTTTGCATTAAGCAAGGATAGAATATGGGCAAATGTCTCAAGATCGGAATTAAAGTATTCACTTATGCAATTTTGCCTTACCATATTGCTTTGTAGAAGTGCCTGAAATAGTTGACAATAGGATAGTTGCTGGTAACGGTTTAAAGAATCCATCTTGGGTGGAATGGGATGGATTTCCTTCCATATAGCGAAGGCATCTTCAATCAGTTGGGCATCACCCTTTTTATTTAATACATCCCAAAGAGCTACCCAATCCGAATTTTCCAGCTGCGGTGCACAATTTCGAATAAGCGGAAGCGTTGTAGAAGGATCTAAGGAATGAATGGCTTTTCTTACGCCCTCCATATAAAGGTGAGGGTGTGTATTATAGGCGGAGTCATCGGCGCTTGTAAAAGCTAGGAAGGGCCCTAAATCGCTTTCAAGTAAAGCTAGGCTTACCGCGTACTGAAATATCCTTTCATAGGTACTCTTTTGCTTACCCTGAGCGTATTTCTTCAAGTATTCAAAAAGTGGATAGACAATATGTGTTTTTTTAGCATTAAGTAAGCACCCTGCTACATTCATAAGGACATAGATGTCCTTTTTTGAAGGTTTATAGTCTAACGTTTGACATCGCTGTATGACTGCATCGATCCATTGCGCGGCTTCTTCCTTCTTCTTTTTGTTCCATAGCGTTCCAAATACCGGTAGTAGAGCAGAGATGTCCTGAACACCTGTTTGTTCGATTAGCTTAGAAAAATCCTTGTTAACAAATTGGTAGTAGAGAGGTGAAAAATCGAGAGAAGGATAATCTTGGGCTCTTAGCATGAGGTTTTTGAGTAATGCAAAGTCGCTTGGAGAATATTTGGGCAAGGACTGAGTACTAATGAATTGAATCAAGGACGTTATGGCAGCTAGATGTTTTGGGTTATGTGGAGATAAGAAAAGTAGGAAATGAACCACATGCCCAAGACTGATATTTGTCTGCGGGATCCGTTCTTTGAACAAGGATAGACTCTGAACAATCTTAAGGATTACTTCAGGATTTCTCAATACATTTATCTTCTCAGGATGGGTAGACAATAACTGGAAAAGTAGGAGTGAAATTTTCTCCGCAGCAACCACATGAACAGAATCGTGTAGGTTAAACCATTTTAGAGCTAACAGGAGCCATATATCTGTACCTAAGACTTTCAAGCTATTGGGCGGGCTTATGAGTTCCCTAAGATTCTCTTCAGAGATGTTTTTAAGGATGCATTCCTTGGTAAGGAGAGGCCCGATTTCTACATTGATACTCAATGCATTTTTCATTAAAGCAAGTGTGGAACGGGGGCATTTCTTATGGATGGATAAAGGTAGTGCTTCAAGTAGTTTTCTCTTTTCCAAATTCCATGCAAGGAGGTTCTCATGGAAAATACCAATCTCTGAGACAGCTTCAAATAAGTCAATCGCCTTGCTGTAACTGGGAGGTAAAGTTTTATGCAGAAACTGAAATAGCTTTAGAAAACACCCCGAGCTTTGCAATTTTTCTTTAGCTGTTTTAGGGGGAGAGTGTTTGATGCAAAATAATAGTCCCTGAATAAGCACCGGGTACAAAGCTTGTAGATAACTGGATGACGGGATGGAAGGATTAATAGAGTCGATAGCTGTAAATATATAAGGAGAAAGAAGGGCTTCTAACTTGCTATGAGTAGTGTAAGGAGAGTCTGATAGGATTTCAATCAAGTGCGCAAATAGCACTGCCGGAGTAGCGTCTTCCTTCTGAATCCTAGCTAGGATGTTCTCGCATAAGAGATGGATCAAGCTTGCAAATAAAGTTCTTTTAGAAGGTTTAATGTTAGATTGAGTAAGGATTTCCACAATCTTTACGGAAACTGAGTACATATTCTTAGAGAGACTTAACCTTAAGCAATCCAGTAAATAACCTTGTCTGAGCTCGTCAAAGCGCGTTACTTTGATAATGTTATTCCATGTTTGCTCATCTTTACAGAGGGCTTGCCAGTCGTAATCGTAGAATTCAAGGGGGGTGGAGAGGATATGCTTTAAACGAATTTGTCTTATGTCGGTTTGTAGTTCCGGAAAGCGCGAGATTAAAACCTCAAAAGGATTAAAGCCCGTTATATTTAAGAGACCTGCGTTGAAGATATCATTTACTATGTGCGGAGAAGTCAGAAGAGTAATGCTATCATTGTATTGCGCGTGTGTAGGATTGAAGCACGGAAGAGAAGTCAAACGTTCCCATATGTCCGTGGCTTGTTTCTTATCTCCCAGCTCTAACGCTCGGGTTGAAAGGTGGATGACCGCTTGGATCAATTCTTCATCTATAACTGAGGTTGAATGAGCTTGGACATTTAACCAAGCTTCTACAAAGGAAATACTCTGTACATATTTATCGGGGTGTGGAATGGATTTTAATTGCGATTTCTCTTCATCAGTCAGCAGATTTTGCCAGAAGCCTTTGTAAAATTCTTCGGTCAGATATTTCTTCCAGTGGTCGATGATATCCAAAGATAGGTTTCGGAATAGTTGAGCAGAGACTAATAGGGCCGGTAGATCCTCTTTATGATGACCAAAGATGATATTGCGCAATGCAAGGACTAGTTTCTTAGCATCGATGGTGTGACTGTCAAAGTTAAAATACATTCTTAAGGTTGGTTCTAGTAGCTTAGAGAAAAGCTGGGGATCGTAGCTGACTTTGTCTTTAATTAAGCCGGAAAGATAGACCATTGAAACAAGGTAATTCATCATTTCTGGCTTATCACAGGCCATTATACCCAGAAGAAAGTGCAGAAATACTTCCCTAAAGTTCTCATCAGGACATACAAGCTTGATTTTTAGATTCTTGCAGTCGCCTTCATCCACAGTAAGGGGGTCGATTACAATATAGAAGAGCGAATAGAGAAAATGTCCGATATTGACAAATCCTCCGGTAGAATGATCGTGAGCAGAGAAGCGTAAGGTATTGGAATATTTTTCATCCCATTTTTCTGAATATCCAATCTCGATCTTCCTAAAGGCATCCGTTAATTCCTTACGGTCTACTGTAAGTGTCTCAGATGTTAATGCTCCAAAAAAAAGCGCTAATGACTGGCTTTCTAAGGCAAGTTCCTTCTCGTCGCAATGCATGAGTTCAGCTTGTGTATCTGTATCCATAGCAGCTATTAAATATCTTTCAATCACAGCGGGAGTGATGATTTGACTTATTGTTTCTCCCAGAACGGAAAGGATATTTTCAATGCCTAGGTCTTTCATCGCATTGGAGCCGATATAATTTAATCCAACAACCGCGTTTCCCCGTTTTTGTGCTGTATCTCTTTGATGTATGATTGTTTGAGCAAGAGTCACCTTTCCATGTAGCGGAGTTGTAAGACGGTTGCGTACATTATCAAGTATTACTTTGTAATCAATTCCGCTAAGATCACCTTTCTTAAAACTTTCATTAAGTCTTCCGTTAGAATCTAAGATGCCTCTTTTAATAGCTTGTTGGCGCGCTTCTTCTAAAGATTCTGGTAAAGAAATTTCTGTATTATTGGAAAGTACGGGCGAGGGCTTTATTTCTTCGTAAGAGAGATCTAATTGACTGGACGGGCTTAAGGAAACGCAAGAATTAGTTGTCATAAACCGCTAAAATTAATAAAGATATAGCTGAAGAATTATCGTTAAGAGTACTGTATTTGTCAATCTTTAGAATTCTAAAAATAATTACTTTTTTGAATGATAAGTAATGACTTAAAATTGACCGTATACTGACTTCGTGATTAAATATTTTTGTTTGTAATAAGGTTTTGTTTATGAGTTCTACCTCCTTGTTTTTCTATAATACATTTTCAGACTACTACCTTAATGGACCTTGCAAAAGCAATAATTCTAAAAAATCTTTATGTCGCGATTTAATAAAAGAAATTGCCCATCAAATCAAAGAGTCCGATGCATTAGAAAATGAAATAAATGAAAGCCTATTACAAAAGCTCATACCCTACGTAGAAAACCGTGTTTTTTATTATGCGTTTTTAATAGAAGTCGTTGCTTTACAGATTAAAGCTGAGAATTACACTCGGATAGTGGATTACATTTGTAAAATTGTGGGAATTAATAAAATTAACTTCCAATCGCGTGTATTTACATATGCTTTAAACTACATTGATACACTATCCTTTGAGGCTTTACACGATATTACGGATTTGTTTTTAGGTTATGGCATACTTCCCAGTGGATTTTCAGCAAAGTGTTTCTGGCAGCACTGTGTAAAAAACCTTTCTTCAGTACGGCTTAATACCTTTTCTCGTCCATGTGAAATTTCAACCGGTTTTCAAACACTCGCAAGAAAACTTTCCGAAAGTCCGTATTATGTAATGCAAGCAGTAGGAATGATCTTCATGATCGAATGTCAGCTGCGCATGCACCAAAAGAGTATAGGAGTTTATCTATTCGAAAATCTGGATTTACTACTTCAGAATAGGTTCATTCTTACCCTGTTTGAAAGTAATCCTCATTATAAAGAACTTCTAGAGGCCGCTATTTTCGGCAATTGTCATCACAGGCTATCAAGAATAGGCTCGATCGAGTTCAAGCTGGAAACACTGAATTATTTTTTGAATGATCCTGATCCTGGGATGGAGGACTGTGCGAAAAGAATTATTTCTAAGCTTGTCGGAGAAGAAAGTCCTCTCCTGATAGAGTTAACAAGATGTTTAACCCCAAAAGCTCGTCATCTTCTTCTATCCGAATTGTTACTGCAAAAAAAGCAAATGAACAATGTATTAGAACTTCTTTGGACGCAAAGTTCTATATACGACATAAAGCAGCTATTGAAATGGACTTTGATTCACAAGATCCCTCCTAAATACCCTCTGGTAATTTTAGAACACTTTAAAAATCCATCAGACGAATACGGTCAGCTCCTGACATATTTCTGGCAAAGGCGTTTCTACCTACCTGAAGAAAGAGAATTTCTATTTAAGGAAAACTTCCAACTACAGCTTGCAAAAGGGAATGGCGAAGAGGCGGCCCTGCTGTTAATCAAAGAACAGAAAAAGCATCCAAAATATTTACAAAAAGGCTCTTTCGAAGGTATGGCCTCCATCATTACTCCTCTGCTTGCACATAAATGTGTGATAAGGACAGGTGGAAGGGAATTCTGGAAATATCTGATGAAAAACTTTTATGGCTCTTTGGAAAATGGGAAGATATTAGATGCCATAAAGAACTTATCACAGGCCTTCCGCCTTATAGATTGTGCTGACAGGAGTATGGAGCTTCCAAAATTAATTTTATGTCTTCTGCATTGTATAAAGGGGCTGGAAGATGTGAACGAACGTGCTGAGGCTATGAGTGCATTTGAAGGGTTATTAGATCTTCCATACTTTATGTCAGCTTGGAGAAGTATCCCATCCCAATTTGTTTTAGGGGCACCTATCTATATCGAAATGTCCCAGGATAAAGCTAAAGCTATTGTTTGGACATTTCTCTTTGATTGCGAACAACAAAAAGATAAAGTCAAAGAACTACTTTATGCTCAAAATAGATGGGGTGCAGAATCTGTAAGCATCATTAAACAATGGATGAATATATCCCAGCTCCTCACTTTTAATGACCTCGATCTTTTCCACCATCTGGCTAAGTTAGCATTGCCGCATGCTGAGTTAAAGTTCATTGTAATGGCGTATTTCGATGCATTTGTGAAGGCCGCCAATGCGCAAGATAAACCTACCCCAAAGCAAGTTGAAGATGCTGATACGTTCCTTAGAAACAACATGGGAGGAAATCTTGTTAGGATCGTCGAATGGTCCGCACCTTTCTTCTCAGAAGTTATTCTTATGCTATGTCAGGATGAGAAGAAACTTCCGCAAGTGGAAGCCTGGTTGAAATCTCTTTGTGGAAACGGTTCTTCACTTGTAGAAAAAAAATTCGCTTGTGAAGCTAATCCTAAGGTCCAAGCAATATTCGATGCATTTGTCACTTCAAATATTTCTTTAGTCGAGAAAATTAATAAAAAGTTTTTTACTGCTCAAAGACAGACACAAAATAGCCTGACCATATGCCGACAGTTGATCCTCATTCATCAGATTGCACAAGCATACAATAAAGCTGCTACAGAGAACCTTTTAAAAGACTTGCATGATGCTTGGATAACTTATCTCGTCATCAATTATTCCGGCAAAATTCCTGAGAAACTGGAGGGCTACATCTATAACCGGCTTACAATATTTACTAATGAGCAAGCTCTTTTTGTTCTAATAGGGATTCAAGTACGTAATAGAAATGCTATTTATCCTGATTTTGAGGAAAAGTTTCTAAGTTATATTCCCAAAAATGATGGCAAGATACGTACATTTTCACCTGTGATCTATGGACAAATTCAAAAGGCTCTTTGGTCTATTTTTGAAAATAGAAATCCTAAAACAGCATTGCAAGCTAGAGGAATGCTATTAAGCCATTTTAGATCCTATACACTGATATCCAGATTATTCTTTTATTACTTCTCCAAGCTTTCCATAAATGACCTGCGGGGACTTACGACAGAAATTATAAAATTATATCCACAAGTTGCGGCAAAACTAAGTTATCTCAGTTACCGCCGGTTCACCTTTAGTTCAGAACCCAAAAGCATAATATTTGAACTTGAATATTTGTATGACTTGTTTGCTCAGACATCTAAAGAAGATATACGTGCATCAATTGCTACCAAAATGATAGATAAGTTTAAAAATTTGAAGTCGCAAGGTTTATCGCAAATAAGTGGACAAGTATCCCACCTACTTAAACAACTAGTAGCAACAAGCAGTCCAGCGATGGCAAAGATAATTTATGATGCTTTGCCTTCATTAATTGCATTAGGTTCTCCTTCCATCCATCAGAACCTTGTCCCTCTGGTGGAATATGTACTTAAGAGTGATCTTGAAATCGATAACCAAATGTTCATTGCTTATATTGTACCCTTAATTGAAAAGGTGAAGGTCGCCAAAAGCAATGTGATATTTGATCTATATATTTCAGCCGTAGTTTCAGAACAATTGGAAAAGGATGAGAAAAGAACGATCTTTTTACAACCCCTCTTGAAGGCTTATAAGGAAGCAGGTTTAAGCGCCAGGCAAATACCGACACATCCGGAAAATTTTATGAAGGGGTTAAACCTCTCACGTGTACAAGAATATAATCGTCTTATATTCCTAAGTGATTTTATTACGGATGACTTGGCGGAAACTTTTTATTTATATCCTATTCTACGCACTTCAATTGAAGATAAAATGGTGTATGAAGGCTGCCTGACGCAAGTTCTTAACGTTCGTAATAGAGAAATGACTGCAAAAACCCGTACACTTCATAGAGAAGTATGCCTATTGAATACACTGCTGTTGGTGGCTATGCACCCTTCTAAAACACATGACACGAATTTAAGGGATATATTATTAGCGATCTATCATTTTATCAATTTTAGGATCTGTAATATTACTCCAGAAGAAGCATCCATTGTTTTTCCTTTGATCAAACGCATGGCTATCTACAACTTTACGACAGTGCAAGATGCGCAGTTTGTCAGTAGGTTCTACTATCATTTGGGAGAGATTGTTCCTCATGAACTTAAAAATGTAGATACTAATGTCATAAAAGTGCTTGAAAGCATAAAGGAAACAGCAATTGTAAATGATCAAGACGCAGCTGGCGGTCTTGGGAATGTCTCAGGGGCTATCGATACTTTCTCCGCTATGATGAGCCACTATCATCTTGCTCACAGTAACGTATTGCCGCAGTTTTATGAGGTCTTCTTACAGGTATTAAATGAAATGTCTAGGCTGAAAGAAGCTTGTATTTTCGAACCCAGCACCCTCGTACCTGTCTTTCAGAAAGCATTGAAATTTGCTTCATTTTCTTTTGATATTATCAGAGGTGATAAGCCTACAGCCTGTAACCTATCCTTGCTTACTTCAATGTACGCCTCAAGTCTTCTCATGATGGAATATGTCTTATTCCTTGCTAAAGGCAATCCCTGGATACTCATTAACCTCCTTCGGTTTTTCCACTATTCTTTCTGTTTAAAAAGGCAGATTATTGAGCTAGCCCACTTGGCAGATTTTAAAATAGATATTTCTTTGGATTTATTGAACACCTTGAAGTGTTATTTTCTCGCACTGAATAACGTACAGGGTAACCAAAAAGAATTTGATTTAGGATTATCTTTTCTAGTTACTTTGTTAGAAGATATTGAGAATTCCTATACAGACCCTGTAATGCAGAAATATATGAAACTCGACATCGAGAATTTTTTACGGTTTGCAGATATTGATATGGTATTCTTCAAACCATACAGAGCTAGGCTTGTGGAGATGCTTAAAAAATCATAAATTTTCTATAGGGTCATTTTACCTATTCTACTATTGGTGCATACGATGGCGAGGGCTATATTATTTGAGAAACAAGGCTGATAGTGCTTATGACGAAGAAGTTGGGATGTTGCAGTCCTTCGAGGCTGCATTCAAGGTGCGTGTACATACCTAGGGCATCACTCTAGGTACACATGTGGATGCGTTAGTACGTTGTCCTAATGTCGAACTTTGATGAATATTCTTCGTTATCAACCAAACCTCAATTCGCTACTTAGCATCAAATATTAGATAGGTGTTTTTATCTCATTGAGCAGTAAAATAAAACTTTTCACTCTGTTTACGATGGTGGATACGGAATTTTTTTCGACAAAGTTTTTAAAGAGATAGAGTATCCTATCAATTTCCGCACGTGTTGTAAGTTCAGAATTTTGATCGATTTTTTTTATATAGTCTTCCATCTCGCTTAAATAGATATTGACTGAAGGAGTATGCTTTACAATGCCCATTCCCAGTACTAGAAGTAAGAAAGTGACATGGCAAGAAGTGCTTTTTTGAATATTTTCTTTAAATTCGGAGTGAGCCTTTAATGCTATGAATCTCTTTAAATGAAAGGTTAAATCGAAGTGTGATTTGGTCAGCAAGAATAATGTGTCTGTGTGGTTGTCAATTTTATTGTGGATAAATCCATTTGTTGTAATTTGACCTATTTTTAATACGATCGCGGCGGATTGTTTTACAAAGGATGAATCAGCGCAAGTGGTTTCATTACAAAAAACTAGTAATTTTGAAAAGAACTTCAACACAATTTCAAAAGAGAAGTTAGTGGGAAGCCCACCGGCAGTTTCAAAAGGTTTTTGTACGCAAACCAGTAACATTTTGGCACTGTAGGCTTTTTCAAAAGGAGTTAGCGTATCTGAGTCAAGCACGTCTTTGACATAATTATCTAAAAATAAAACGAATTCGTCCGAATTGTAGTTAATGAGATTAAATGTCATCTCCCGAAATTTTAGAAAATATGTTCTTTGTTTTTCTACACTTGGAATAGTAGGTTGATATTTTTTCCATTCCAGATTTACCTTCTCAGCATTATCTGAATGGATTTTCTCCGAGATACTAAGATATTGTTCTGTGATCATACGGGTGCTTAGTCCGCTTAAACTAATTTTATGTAGCCTTTTTCTTTGCATTTCCGTTAAAAGGCGCAGCCTTTCCATTCCGTGTTTGCTGGGAACGGTGAGTAATATATTGCAATAGAGGCTATAGATTGCGGTGACATGGTCTACGGATTCGTCATTTAGAATTAAGTATTTATTATCCAAGCTATCTTGCAAGCCAATGAATAGGTATTCTAGAAAAGGGATGACAAAGCTGAAGTTATCACTGGTCTCACAAAATTGGATGATTTTCTTCATTTCTAGATTGAAGTATGTGCGGAAATTCAACCTTTCAAAAAATAAAATGAGAACACTAAGATTATAAACTTGCTCGGGAGTGGGGTCCCTTAAAAAAGTTATTGCTAGATTTGATGTCAGCAGTGTTTCAAGCTCACAATACCTTTCCATATCGGATGGAGTAATTTTTGTTACCAAACTATCATTCTTTAAAATCTCCACATTGATATTACTTAAAGTTCTATGAAGCACAGGATCGAAAATATTCTGTAATTCCCGAGTATTGAATTTACTTTGAATTTCAGGGCTTTTGAGTATTGCTAAAAGGATGACGTATTCAAATTCTGTATTGTAGAGGCATTTCTCAATTGTATAGCGAATTAAGGAGCGTAGTAAAAAGGAGCAAAGATCCTTATGAAATACATTCAGAAACCTAACGATGGTATTAGGCAGATCAGCTCCGAAGGTATAATCTAAAGAACACAACTGTGCATAGCATTGCATGACAGTATCAAATTGGAGCCTCCTAAAGGTATAAGAGAGCTCTAGAAGATGGAATATTTTATTAAATTGAGGCAGGTCTTTGGCGGTTATCTCAGCTGTTGACAGTAGTTTGATGGTTTCTTTAATTTGATTGTTTAACGCTTGGTCATTTGGTGTTACGTACGGAGAGAGTAAAACCTCAATTAGACATATTGTGTGCTGAAGAACGAACTTCAGATCTTTTTTCAAGGGGACTCGAATCAATCCACTTGTCTGAACAAAAGGATATAAAGCCCCCACTAATAAACTTTGATTGGTGAACGCAATGATTTCTTTAAGGGAGAAATCGGTATATAAATTTTTCCAGATTTCTACTAACAGCTCTTCATTATTCTTTTTATTATTTTTTGTTGTGTGGACTAAATGAGGGACAAGAAACTTATACTGCATGAGAATTTTTTTGAATTTTCCCTTAAGTGCAGCTACGAAGAATTCTATTATCGCTGCTGTCGTAGTGCTTGAAAGAACGTATCCCTCTTTTTTTAACTTTTCTAATGCCTGTAGGAAGCCTGATAAGTTATCTGAAACGGCAGGGCTATCGGTTTTTTCTGATATACTCAAAAAGAAATGGACTTTTTGAATTGGACTTAAAGTGGCAAATTTGGAAAGGAGGAGGTCTTTAAAATCGGGCGTTAATTGCGCATAATCTTCGATTTTCACTTTTTCAATAATGACATCGGCCACTTTCCAAAGGATACCCGCTTTTTTTGCTGTGACCAGCGCCTGAGTATTATTCCCTTTATTAAACCAATATTGGATTTGTGCTAGTTGGAGTTTGAAAAAGACCTCTTCATTTTGAAAATTGTTTTTCAACTTATCTAGAAAAAGTTCAGCTTGTTCATAAGATTTTTCTATAAGTATTCCAAATAATGACATCCATTGTGCAAGAAACGGCTTTCCTAATTTCAATAAATCAAAGGTATCTAAAGCAAATAAAGCCTCTGTCCAGTACGTGAAGATATGATTCGGATCGTCAGGCTCAAAAAGCTTCGAGTGAGTTACAAGGATTGGCAAATACGTAACATAGAAATGAGATTTATCCTTTGTAAAACGGTGGAGAGCTTGCAGATATTTATGGAATGCGCATAGGGTTGCACGACCGCAAACGAAATTATTAAATTGGCCGATAGCAATTGCATGCGTACTTTCAGCATGACTATTACCGATATTAAACTCTGCCCACGCAATAGCTAGACTCACATCATGAGAAGTTTTTAGGTACTCATTGATTCTACTGTGGTATTCCAAGAGCCATGTAAGGACGCATGGATAACTGCATGAAGTGTCCAATTCTATGATCATTCTCAGATAGGCCGGAAGAAGCAGGTTTTTTGCTAGGACTGGTTTGCCTTCGAAAATATAAAAAGCGTTTTCCAATATTGTGGATTGCTGCTTGTCAGAAAGGGTGTATGGGGGTTTGAGGATATGGTGCAATATCTGTAAATATATGTGCGTTGAAGCTGACCAGGAACCATAAAGGGGAGGTAACTTTTCGGAAAATGTATCAGCGGCCGCCTTCTTTACTTTTTCATCTTCCAAAAGGCCGATATGGGCAATAACATCTAATACAATTTTAGGGATGTGCAGATATAAATCCGCTGTTTGGGGAAGGGTATGCAGGCATTCTAAGCATAGGATCGCTTTTTTGATGTTCTGCTTTTCAAGTAGTTGATATATCAAACCAATCATAGGCGTATGGAGTGTGATCTTACTTTTATGATCGTTGACGATGCAAGGGAGACGGGACAACAGGTATTCTATCAGCTTAGGGTCATGTGAGAGCACAGGCATCTTTAGAATAATCCAAAAGCCAATGCTAGAAAGTCGATAGTTTTTTGACTCACATAAGCTGATGACATTCTGTTGAAAGGAGGAATCGAATACTTCTTGGGCATTTAAATGGAGTTTATGGCCTAAGATCTGATCTTCTAATGCATCTAGACAAGGTACTAATGAGGCAGCGTCAAAATAAAGCAATTGCTCCAATAACTCGCTTAGAGAGATATCTTCATTTTTTAGATGTTGTATCCAGGAATTAAAATCGGTATTGGTAAATGGTTCAGAAATAACTAGGGATGAGAAATCGAGGGGGTCCAGCATAATTTCATCTAATACTATGATTTATTAATGTACTAACTGAATTCTCCATAAAGAAGCAAAACATTTCACTTTGTGTATAGCTCTTTCTTCCTAGAGGAGGGGTTTTATTCATCAAACGTTTATGAATATAGGAATGCGGTGACTTGTCCTTGCAGTTGGACACACCTACTTCTTTATTAAATCAACTGCGTTGGAAAATAAGCTTTCGAATTTAATCCTAAGGGGGTCTTTTGATGGTAATTTTGCTAACATATCCAACCAATGAATAAGTATGTTTTTAAAATGTACCCTTTCATTAATGTATGAATATGTTTCTGGTCCTCTCAGGACTGAGATCCTAGAAAGTAAAGTACACAGAGGATCAAATAAGATTTCTTTTTTCTCTAAAGGCAGGTTTTCAAACGCCACTCGATATAACATAAGATGATTAGAAATAGGTTTAAGAGAGGAAATCAGCGGTTGTACTTCTTTAGGTATCTTATCTATAATACATTTATAATAGGTTAGCATCAGGATTTCACAACGGAATAAAGACTGTAATAATTCGAACCAAAAAGTTTCTCTTCCGGCATTAAACCAATCTTGGGCAGGAGGCTCCGTTATATACATCATCATATCTAAAGCAAAATAGATATATAGAAAGCAATTGCTATCAAACGGCTTTGAGATTTCATTTTTGATGGTGGCTGTCATGCAATTATAAACCATTTCCATAATAAACAAACTCAGACTCATAAATGCATTACTGAAATATAAATCTTTATGTTTTTGATAGAAAAACATTTTCAGCAGTTCCATAATAAGTGGTCTTAATCTCCCCATCCGATAGTTCATCTCAACCATACTATTAAGATTGATGTTATAAAGGACCTGAAGAAGAAGATTCAGCTCGGATTCAATATTATCAAAAGTATTGTTTTTAACTTTTGCTAGAATACTTTTGATAAGATGATCAAAGCCCTTTTCAACTTTCTCAATACTCTCTTTAGATATATTAAGAAGAAGGTTAGATTCTGCATGATTGATGTGTGCAGTAGCTTCTTCTGAGGTAGCTAAAGACTTTTTAATATGTTCGTGAGCAAGATCACGTAATTTCATTACATTTGAATCGGGATTAAAGGTGTCCTTGAGCGTTGCATAAACAGAAATAATAAGATCTAAATCTTTGAGATCCTGAGAATGCTGGTAATATTGAACTATCAAATCGTTAAGTTGAAAGATTTTATCTTTAAATTCTTCAAGGTGACTTTCATTATTTAGGAAATTATAAGCATTAAGAGCGGATTCAATAGATCTGCAGCAAAATGTTACTTTACAATTCCAGTGTTCAATAATAACATTCTTATCTTTGAAGAGGCTGTTGATTTCATCAATTATCTCGAATCGATTTTCATTAGTAGTTGTTTGTAATATTCCGCAATGCGTCAGGATGGCCCCTGAAAACATTTCATCGGTATGAGGAGAACACATTAGAAGTTCGATAAACTCTGCGAGGACCACTGATAATTTCTTGTGGTAGGGAGCTTTTGAAGCATCAATATATCTTCTATTGAATGAAAATTTATCATCTTTCATCTCCTCTGGAGTTATTAAACCACCTTTTTTTATTGCGGCATTGAAACAAGATAGAAAAATGGCATTTAGATGCTTGAGGGGTAGTAAATTACTACTAACGAAAATTCTTAGGATACTTAGGATACCTGGATGCAGGGGATCTTGAGGATCAGTTGCTAATTGAATTTTGTTTCTACATTCAAGAAGCATTTTGATGCACACTTTCTTATTGAAGTGGGAAAAGGACGAAAGAATGGCAATACCCAATGCTCTAATAGATGGGTTGGAAGACAATAATAGTTTTGGAAGTAGGAAGCTCCAATCTACATCATTCTGCAGGGATTTGTGTTGTGTTGCTAAGAAGCACAAATCTGTCATGATCGATAAGAGCTGATTTTCTATGCTATCCACGTCATATGTGAATAGCTGATTTAAGGTCTTAACTAAGCGTGCTAACAGTCCGTTCAGAAAGTCAGAAGGCTTTTTTTCCAATTCCTTTAATTGGGCTATTAACCACCTGATTTGAAGCATTAGGTTAGGAATAGAAGGAAAGGTTGTTTGTGAAATCAGCGCTTTTATATGGGAATTAGGATAGTGATTTGAAATATTAACGTAAGTTTTGAAAAAAACACTAAATTCCAGAGCAGTTAATAATCTAAAAGCAATACCCCAAGCCGTGATGACAAGCTCTGACATCTTCGGATGCAATCGTGTAAGAGGGTTTTGTCCGGCTTCGATGATTTTGAAGCTTAATTTCGTTATGAAGGCGTTATCTTTAGAATGTTTAATAAATTGCTGCAAAACGGTAAGGTCGTCGTTTGTGAGGGTATGAGAGGCTAAATTTAATGAACTGAGAGCGTTTAAATACAGTGTTTCAAACTCTAATAACTCCTCACCTTTTTTCGATACTAGTATATAGAAGGCCATTTGGAACGGGAATTGAAAGTGGCTGAGGTTTTTCTTAATAAAACCGATCAATTCAGGTGAGGCGGTGTTAAGGGTCTCAAGTGTTATTCTAGCTAGAAGCGCTTCTGATATTTTCCGCGTTACAAGATGCTTTTCAGCATAAGATATTGCGTAGTTGAGTTCATTATTTCGAAGCCGGAGATCCAATAAGAGCAATTGCCGTTTTTCAGTGGTGGCGCAATGGGGGCCTGACAATTTTTTAGAAACGATTTTCTCAGCTAAGGAGACATCCAAAGAGTAAACAAGATCAAAAAATGCATCTAATTCTATACCAAAAGTGGGGGAAATCTTTTGCAGATCGGATGAATGCATGTCCAAACAAGCATCCATTAAACTTAATGCCAAAGATTGTGTTTTTTTATTCGTTAATAGAATCCGGAGGGTGTGAAGGAAAAAGGTCCGTTCTTTTTTGATGAACTCATATAAATTTCCCTTTGTAATAATGGAATGGGCATATTTTATAAGAGGGACATAGGTACCTTTCACATCAATGGAAATTAGATTTTCCAATAGATCAACGCTTTCATTAAACCAAGAGATAAAATCCGCAGGTTCTATTGCAATATCTTTATAGGGGATCTCAGGAAATAGCCGAAAAATAGCCTCAATACATCTATATTGGAAATCAAGGGGTTTCGAGCGAGCCAACTGAAGCAAGCTGCGCATGACGAGAGTGTTTTTTTCAAAACGGGCAAGTTTAAAATAATGGGGAAGGCATTGGATATATGTATCTGAATCAGCAGTCCAATTTTGAGTAACCCCTTGAGTGGATACAAGAGAATGGAATTCAGCCATAATTGTTACACAATCCACAGAGAGCCTGTTTATTTCGATAGCTTTTAATAGTCTTAAGACAAGATTTGAATAGGTTTTTTTAGAGGGAAAGCTTTCGCAAAGCCTATGGATGATTTTAAGTTTATCGATAGCTTGAACGAAACGCAGCTCTTTTAAATCTTTATTAAAGGTTTTACCCAACTGACGTAGCCAGGAGGCAATGCCGGATTTTATATGGAAATATTTCTTATTAAAGAGATTTACCACATCTAATAAGTATTTTTGATCCGTGTTTTCCAAGGCTAGGATTAGCTTTGGTAAATGTTGTGCATGTACGTCTTCGGAGAGTTTATCTAAAGCATCAAGAACAGTTAAAGCAGACTTTTCAAAAGCTCCCCTATCCAGCAATCCTTGAAAAAGGATTTCGAAAATGGTTTTATAGTGAGGAGTAGGCAGGGATTGGCAATTTGGCCATATGAATTCTATGGCTTCTATGGGATGTTTAATGGTCCAACCCACTAAAAGGTCTACTGTGATTGCATCATGAGAAGCGTGTTTTCCCCAAAAAATCTTTAAAAGTGGGGGGAAATAGTATTTTTGGGTGGTACACTCTCTAATGATCACTTGTGTGCCGGTAGGGTGAGCTTTTGCAGCAATGTCTTCTAAGCTTGAAGGGGAGTTTTTTATTATTTTCCTTAACATTGCTCTAGCACACGCTTGGGCAACGGGGTGTTCAGTAGATAAAAGGGAAAGTGTCCATTCAACCTCATCATCGACAGGACAGTTTTCCATTATAGGATGCAAGAGGGTGGGAAAAGAGGTTTTAAATTTATTGATAAAATCAGGAATAACTCTTAGAAAGTCATTTTTAAGGCAGCGCGGCAAAAGGAACAATAACTTTTCGGATATCTGTGAATGGTATTTTCTTTGTAAAGTTTCAAGGAGCACCAGCACACAGACTGCTTCCAAGTGGGGGCAGCCATCGAGTCCTTGTTTTATTGTTTCTAAAAGCTGTTCTTCGCCTTTAGTGCAATCGATTGAATGATGGATCTTCTCTTTTGCAAAACGATTATAACAACCCCAAAATGCATGCCATTGCTTGGGTGTAAAATGCGTAAGTGCATCTAGCTGCCTTTTTAAGCCGATATATGAAATTGCTGAACAATGGGAAAGTTGATAAGCGCAGATTTGAATATCTAAAGGCACCCAAGGGAAATTTACATTTTTTTGAAGGTTTTCTAGCAGCTGTGTCGCTCCATGACGTTCCAAAAACAGGGCCAATTCAAAGTGGTACAAGGGGGAGTTTTCTTTTGTGATATAAGGAGCTGTTATATTCCGCAGGTAGGTTGAATTATCTTTATTCTCCCAGGTGTTTACAATAAGCTGAGCATATAGTTGATCTTCAAAATCACGGTCTAATTTACAAAATATAGACCCTTTTTGTTGAACATAATAATGGATGAGTTCCCCTATATTCTTGTGATCAAGCCCCCATTGAATGGTTATTTCCTCAGGAATAGCATCTAGTTTCTTTAAAGCGTCTTCACTGTCTTTTGGAACAGAATTACTAAATAAATTAATTACATTTGAAACTAAATGTAGATTACAAGAGGACATGGGAACTCACTTATTTTTTTTAGGGTGCTTGCCAATAATAGGAAGGGGAGGGACCCCTTCATAATCATTATTGTTGTTAACTTTTTACTCAGCCGATAAATAGTTCCGCATAGTGTGTTTGAATTTCATTCAAATATTGGGAATAACGGGAAATTTTCATTAGAGATTGACTCTTATTAAAAAAGAGGGCCATTGATTCTTTGATTATAACTATTTCCTTCTGGAAGAGGTCTTTAAGCAATGTATATTTCTTCACGAGAATGAGTAGTTTTTCTAACAAAATAATGGCACAGTGTGCATCAACCGCTGGGGTTGAATTGCAGATTTTAAGTCTTTCAAAACAGTGAGAAATGACTTTTGAATAGACGTGGGCGTCTTCGAATTTCTTTTTAAGTACTTCATTAGTTGAATGCTCTCTTTCCATTCTCATTTCAAATAGTATGACAAGGTCGTCATACAATCGGGAATAATGTACTTGTAATTCTTTCGTAGTCATAGGTCTAAGGGGCATGTAGAAGAAGCTATTGAAGGTCTCTACTTTCAATAAGGCATGATGATCAGCAACCTCTGAGTCTAATGGCCCTCTCTCAATGAGTGGGTCGTCTGTAATGGAAAATATTTTCATATGCAAAGCAAAGGTATGTTCACGGAGGTATAAAGTTGAATCTTTGACTGCTTTACACTGCAATTTTCTCAAAAGCTGTTCCATTAACAGTACAAAATCGATGAAGATTTTCTTACGGAAGTCCGTTTTTTTGTTAATGCAGCACTTACGTAGGGTTGCAATTAGGATAGTTATTTTATCAATGGAATTTGAATCAATTTTATCTTCAATTTCACTGCATAAGCAGCGAATTGAGTCCACTATCCTGACTTCTACTTCGCGGTGTGCATCACTAAGGTCCATATTTTTGCAATATTTAAGAACAAATAGCGCTAGATGTTTCTTCACGGCAGTTGTTATTTCTTTATGCGAAGAAGTCATTTCCATATAGAGGAGAAGTTTATAATGGGCCTGGACTTGTTCGGCACTAAGTTTAGGAGTGCTTAGATGGATGCTATGTAGAATTCTCTCTAGGAACTCCATATTTTTTTTCGAAGGCGACGATAATGAAGCATCCAAATTGAAAAAAAATTGATGAGCAATATGACTTCTTATTTCAAATAATAGCTCGGGAGTATGATTATAGGTATGTATTTTACTTAGAAATTTCTCTAGGTTTTCCATTAGATGCGCAGAGAAAGCAGAGTCCCCTTTAATAATGGCATAACTGACGTAGGAGAAAATACTGGGTAATAACTGACAGAGTTTCTCTGTGTGTTGTACGAGGTGGAAATATGTTGTGAATATATTGAACAAAAGTTCAATCCGTGGAAATTCATCTTGGAAGGGTAAGAGCAAAGAGATTCCATTCGTGAGTTCAAGCTGATTGGCCTTTATTTTGTTATTTTTCGAGTGCAGCAGAACTAAGAAAAAATTAGATCTTTCAGCCTCAGTAAAGCTTTCATTGCTTAAGTGTTCACGAACATGATTATCTACCCAAGTATGGTGGGGAAGAACATTATCGGTGTAATCGATAAAGTTATTCAATAATGTGAGGATAAATTGATCTCTGCCTTGAATGAAGCCTATATTAAGCCATGAAGAAAATGAACTTCGGACTACATTACATTTACTTTTGAGTACCCCGTCTAATATATCAGTTAAATTAAGGAAGGGTAGGTATTCCTTATTAATCGTAGCAATTCCTTCAATTAGCTTTTTAAATCTATCACTGTCTTTATCGATGTTTTTAGAAGTCAATTTGAGGAGAAGTTTGGAAAGAGGCAGGAAAACAAGCAATCCGAGTACGTCATGAGTACGTATTGCAAAACTTACTAAATATTCACAACGGAAAAATATCGAAAGAATATCGTCCGGGAAGGGGAGCGAGCAAACTTTACTAACCTCCTGCTCTTCATCAAAGTCGGGCAAACCGCAGATCTGTTTACGAAAAGCTTTTAGTTTTGGTTGGGAGTTGAGTAGGAATGTCACTTGCTGTACTTCAAGGACAATTTGTCTATGTTCATCATTTTTAAGATCGTAACATGCGATTACAATCTTGAAGGCTTGGCCGGAAAGTTCAGAGCGCACTTTTTTATCTTTCACTGTTCTAATACAAATGAGCGATAGTGTGATGAGGTTATCTTTGACCTTAGTGTCTTGTAAGATTGTATGGAAGTCGCTTTCAGAAGCGGTAATTTTACTGAGAGCGCTTATAAATTGGTGGATGTATTCTTGTACTATATACGTTTTATGCAAGCGAAAGAGATAAAGGCAGTATTTTACCCATAGTTTGGGATCAATAGCAGCACGGTGGCGAACTAGAAATTTTTCAACTTCTGCTGAAGGGGCCTCAATTAGCTTTTCAGTTACATGCGGAACCAATACGCTATCATTCAACACTTGGTTATAGGTAGAGCAAAATCCTAATGCTGTCTCAAACTGTCCTAATGAGAGCATTTTCTCAAGGCAGTTTTTATATTTTATTGAGATATCAGGAGAATGGGATTTGGATAACTTTTCCAAGCACTTTATTGCAAGGTCCAAGTCCCATCCGATAAGGTGATCAATAATTCCGATATATCCTCTGATCATTTCAGGTTTTTGATGCAGGGCATTATCATTCACATTAAGAATAGAAGAGATGAAATGCTTTGCGTAAGGGTATGTGGCTTGAGATGAGGAAAGAACGGTAAGGGGATCAAATAAAAGGTCTGAAGAGTCATGCAAGACATTTTCAAGTTCTTTAGTATCAATAAGAAGTGTTAATAAGAATTCAATTTTTTGGGGATTATCTTTAATGAATTCCGGTTTAAACACTTCACTTAGACAGAGATCTAAAAGGTTAACGCTGCATTTGCTAGAAAGAAGCAAAGACGCCAAACTGTAATGGAGGTATTTATCAGTGTTAGCATTAGATAAATATTCTTTAATTGTGAGTAGATTGAATTGAAGCCACTTTGTCAATAGGGGGACTACTTTTTCAGGCCATTCTTTTTGACGGCATAGATAGTGCAAAAGGGGGATAATCAATTCCCGAATATGCGGATACCTAGTTGTGAATTGTATCTTGCAAACGACATCTATAAATACATTTTGAGTAGCAACGTTTGTCAATTCCAAAAATAAGAGGGCTCTCGGAATAAACAAGTCAGGTCTGGCCATCCATATTTCCATGTCTTTTGAGGTCAATAAAAGGCCTTCAAACTGTGCAATTGCTGCTTGTTTGGTTTCTATATTGCTTTCTCTAGATATCTGTTTCAGTAAGGTGTGGAATAGGACGGGGAGGTGCAGCCGTTTGTCACCGGAATGTAAAAGCCTTTTTAGGTTTCTCAGTGCAGTGATTGCATGTTCATAATTGTTGGTATCTAATGCATCATGGAATTTTTGCTTTAGCGGGGCCAACCAATGGATGCCTTTTTCTAGTGGAGCTTTTTTATTATCTTTTAAGCTTTTCTCAATAAGGCCTAAATATTCATTCAAACTTTCAGGTCCGAGGATTTTCTTCCCTTCTAAAAATATGTATCTTGCAGATGAAAATTCCCCTTTTGAAAGCAAGTGGGAGATATATTTCTTGCAAAGCATTTCTCTTCCCTCGGGTGGATATGACCTTCTCTGTTCCCATAAGTCAGTAAACAACTTCATGATGCCATTGTGGAAAGGCAAGGTTTTAACTGTAGGTAGATTTCCTAGGATGCATTGAGGAAGGGCCGGGTGTATTAGAGTCCATTCGATGAGAGCGAGTGAAAAGGCAGAATTAGTGAGTGTGTAGCTGTTCCAATAATGGGATAGCAATGCGGAATCACATATAATCAATCTATTAAGCAACCTTAACAGATATACGGTGGCTTCTTTACCCCATTGAGGAGCCTCGAGGAATAATTCCCTTTGATATTCGGTTTTAACGAACAAGTTCAAAAGGGTTTTAAATGCTTTTTGTGCAGAAAGCTGCTTTGATTTTTGCAGTAACGTTAGCCAATGGACACAGAACGTGGGAGTGCTATGGGGAGGAGCATGTTCAGTAGTATCAAGTTCAAGTAAACTATGGACGCGTGTAAACCATGTTTTTTGTTGGGAGAAATAAACATTATAAACTAACTTGGGTACTACTGTAAACAATAGTTCACATTCTGCATCGCTCTTTTCTATACAAAGGAATTCTAGTAATAATTTACCTGCAATTGCTTGCAAAAGGGGGATATTAGAATGGATGTGCTTAGAAAGTAGTTCTAATTCCTGAGTATCTAAAGGGAATGCGAATGATGTGTAATGTATATTCGTGAAGAAATTCTGCCAAAATACTTCCATATCCATTGGTGAAGCATTTTTAAGCCATTCATCCGAAGGCAGGAACGACAGGATAGTTTCTTGGCTTGCGGGAGGAAGAGATATATCTTTGTCTTCAAATAGAGGACTGCTTTCAGTAGCTGCATAGGGGAAATAAGCTTGGTCAATTTGTCTTGGACTAGTAGCGGGGCTTGCAGGTGGGGTTGTCATAAAACTCCTCTATTAGGAATTATTTTTTATTTAGTTTAAGATAATATACATGCGTGAATGATTATTCTAAATAATTAATGAGAGAGGATTAAAAAGAGAACGGGAAATAAAATGAAACTTTTGCAGAAAGGAATGGCTATTATTTAGTTGAACATAGTTGCTACAAAAGCTTTAATACTGCTTCTTCTAAGGCTTGTGGAGTCTTGCTAGGCTTTAACAGCTGCTTCCTGATGACTGTTTCCTGTCCTACTTTACGTTCTGTTGTGAGGGCCATGTTTTCCCACTTGAGCGAAGTATATCCTTTCTGTCCGGCTTCTACGCGAATACGGGATAGGTGGTATAGCCATTCCGCTTGTATAGGCGGAGGGCCAAAGCGATCCCGTAGCTCATTCCAGATCGCATCCACTTCATGCAAACTTACCGATTCACCTAAACGTTGATAGATCTCCATACGGAGGCTAACCTCGTTCACATATCTATCAGTGATACGTGCGTCGACAGGGAAGTCGATTTTGACATCAAAGGCTGTAAGAGGGTGTTTGCCTTGCAAAGCTTCAATCGTGCGCTTTAGCAGTTTGCAGTAAAAGTGAAAACCAATGGAGGCAACGTGTCCGGACTGTTCTGTTCCTAGGATATCACCTGCGCCTCGTATTTCCAAATCACGCATAGCGACCTTGATTCCGCCGCCATGGGCTCCAGCTTCTGCTAAGGCTTGCAGTCTCTTGCGGGAGATCTCAGTTAATGTCCGACGGTTTTTCACTAACAAATAGGCATAAGCGCGCCTGTTCCAACGCCCTACACGGCCGCGCATCTGGTATAAGCTGGCAAGCCCATATTTATCTGCTTGGTCGATAAGAATAGTATTGGCATTAGGGATATCGATGCCATTTTCAATGATCGTTGTGGCAAATAGTATATCTATCTCACCATGTTTAAAGTGGTGGAAGATACTGTCCAGCTCGTCGCTTGTCATCTGGCCATGAGCGATGCCGATGCGTGCGTGGGGGAGAAGGCGCCTGACTTTATCTGCAAAGCCGTAAATGGTTTCTACACGGTTGTGTATAACAAAAGCCTGTCCATCACGTGCAAGTTCTCTTAACAGAGCATTTTTAATGACTTCGTCGCTTGGTTCCACAATGAGAGTAGAAATAGGTAAACGGTCTTCAGGCGGGGTATTGATGACGGACATATCCCGTGCGCCTACCAAGGACATATACAGCGTGCGTGGGATAGGTGTGGCAGAGAGCGTCAGGCAGTCGACATTTGTTTTAAGTTTCTTTAAGTGTTCTTTGGCCCTAACACCAAAACGTTGTTCCTCGTCGATGATGACTAGACCGAGGTTTTTGAATTCCACATCGGCACTGACGATGCGGTGCGTGCCGATAACGATATCGACAGTTCCTTGTTTGACGCCTTGGATAGTGTCTTTTTGCTGCTTAGGGGTTCTAAAACGAGATAGGACACCGATGTTGATAGGGAAGTTGCCCATTCTTTCAACGAAATTTTCATAGTGTTGCATCGCTAATACCGTTGTAGGAACAAGGACGGCAACTTGTTTTCCGCCATCGACGACAGCTTTGAATGCTGCACGCATAGCTACTTCAGTTTTACCGTAGCCTACATCGCCGCAGATCAGCCTGTCCATGGGTTTAGTGGAACACATATCAGTTTTGACATTGTCGATGGCGATAAGTTGGTCGGTCGTTTCCTCAAAAGGGAAATCATGTTCGAAAGAGCGGGTATCTTCACTATCGGGTCCGCAAGCATATCCTTGCCGTATCTGCCTTTGTGCATAGAGATCGAGCAGATCTTTAGCGTAGCCTACAATAGCTTTCTGAGTATGTTCTTTAATTTTTTTCCACTTGGGACTTCCCAACTGATGCAGCTGGGGGATATCATCCGTCGCGCCAATATATTTAGTCACCAGGTGGGCTTGTTGGATGGGAACAAACAGTTTTGCTCCTTCGCCATATTCCAGCAGGAGGAATTCATTTTCGTGCCCTTGATGGTTGGGCCTTCTCTCGATCCCGAGGAATTTACCGATGCCGTTGTTTAAATGGACGACAAGTTCTCCGGGGACAAGATCAAAGAGTTGGGACGCTGCGGTATTGTAGGCAGTGCGTAATTTTTGGCGACGGATCTTATAACGGTGGGTAAGCTCTGTAAGTGGAAAAAGCAGTAGGGGAACGTCTTCAATACACAGGCCGTCAGAGAGGTAGCCGGTTAGATAATGTGTGTTGGGAGGCAATGATGCGCCCTGCATTTTTTCTAAGAAATGCAGCTTGTCTCTTTCAGTTTCGCCTACGATAGCCAAAGAGATCGCTGGAGGAAGCTTGGTCAATCCTTCCATCAATTCATGCGAAGTGATGGTATGCCCTTCTGCGGCATTTAGAGAAAGAAATTCCCCGCAGGTAGCAAATGGATGGCGCCATCTTAAAGCTTGAAAGGGTTTGTCAAACACCTCGAAACCTATGGGAGTTAGGTGTGTACTGCCCGAGTAATAACCCTTCTCGGGTCTCGATTTTACCTCAGATAACTCTTCAATAGGCAGATGGCTAAACAGAACTTTCTGTAGAGGCTCGATCTGCTGCAGTAATTCATCGAAGGAAGTAAAATATTTGGTTCCCATGGAACCTAATGAGACTAGACTGGCAGCTCTGTCCTCTACGCTTAAGAGATCATCTAAAATAACGACAGTATGGGGGCCAAGATATTCTAATATAGTCCCAAAAGTGTTCTGTCCTTGCAACAATTCAAGTTCTTGAGCTGGGGGAATGAGCACCTTGTCTGCTTTTCCTACAGAGGTCTGACTGATCGGGTCGTAGAGGCGTATGGATTCGATATCATCGCCAAAAAACTCTAATCGGTAGGGAGTAGGGGAGGAAACGGGGAAAATGTCAACTATCCCCCCACGGATGGCAAACTCGCCCTTATCTGCAGCTACAGGATGGCGCTTGTAACCCATTGTTTGGAATTTATCTATCAACACTTCAAAGGAAATGGTGGTATTGACCTTAAGTTCTAAATAGAGGTCGTCAAAGAGGGGAGGAATGATCAGTTTTTGCAAGCAGGCTTGCAAAACCCCTAAAATGATATGCGGTTGGGGATTGGTTCTGATATCGCGTAACACTTGGTAACGCTCGCCCACAATGTCCGGGCTGGGAGGAATATATTCATTGGGTAAGGTTTCCCATGCCGGAAAATGCACTACAGGGGCTTGGGTAAAGAAGGGGATGTCCAAAAGCTGTTTATTTTCTTCTGCTGCAGCGCCCGTGATAATCAGCACATGCTTTCCTGTCGCCTGCTGAAATAGTGCTGCAATTAATGCTTTAGAGGAATTCCACAGTTCTTCGACTAAAATAGACTGCCCGTTACGGGCAGCCTCGACTAATGCTTGAAGTGCAGGACTTTGCTGCCATAGTTCATCAAAGCCGGACACTTCCATCTTTAATGACGCGCTAAAAATTGTTTTGCCGCAGCAAAGGCTTCTCCAAGTTTGCTTGGATCTTTACCACCTGCTTGGGCATTATTAGGCTTGCCGCCGCCGCTTCCGCCAACGATAGGTGCAATCTCTTTAATGATGGCTTGGGCATTCACCCCTTTGCCAACTAGGTCGTCGCTGACACGTATTAGAAGCTGGCAACGTTCATTTTCCTTGTTTCCTAAAACCAGCACTCCACTGCCTAGACGTGCCATCGTCTCGTCAGCACATTGTCTCAGTTCGTCAGCAGAAATGGCAAGCTCTGCAGCAATTAAAGGGATATTATTGACATTCGAGACTTCGCTTAGCATCTCATTGATTTTTTGGGACAAGCTTCCTTGGCGGAGTTTTTTCAACTCCTGGGATAAGGCTTTGTTTTCATCCAACAATTTATTTAAACGGTCCTGGAGCTGTAGCGGTTTCACTTTTGCTAGGGCTGCAAGCTGTTCGATCTGCTGGCCGTGGCTGCGCAGGTATTCCATTGCAGCAGCGCCTGTAATGGCTTCGATACGTCTTACACCTGCAGCGATGCTGCTTTCTTTAGGGATGATAAAAAGGCCGATATTTCCGGTAAAACTCGTGTGTGTGCCACCGCACAGTTCTTTGGAATAGTCGATGTCGACGACACGTACTGTTGTGCCGTATTTATCCCCGAAAAATTGTTTGATGTCCTGTCTGTGCTGTGCTTGATCATAGGGAATTTCGTACCATTTGACAGGATTATTTTGACGGATTTTGTCATTGACTAGATTTTCAATAGCCTCTATTTCGTCCGCTGTCAAAGCTTTATGGTGGTTAAAGTCAAAGCGAAGATGTCCTTCATCCACGACAGAGCCGGCCTGCTTAACATGTTCTCCTAGAACTTTATGCAGCGCCCAATGGAGCAGGTGTGTTGCAGTATGGTTGTTGGCAATCTGCTGACGTCTTGATGTATCCAGGCTAACTTCCACAGTATCACCTAGCTGCAGTAGTCCATCTTGTACAATACCGATATGTCCTGTAATTCCTTTGGAAGGAGCTTGTGCATCTTTAACTTCAAATCTGCCTGAAGACGTAGTAATCATCCCGCTATCGCCCACTTGGCCGCCCATCTCTGCATAGAAAGGTGTTTTATCGAGGATGACCATCCCTTCTTCACCCTTTTCCAAACGCTTCACAAAGGCGCCTTCTTTGATTAGAGCCTTGACTACAGCAGTCGCCGTGCTGTTCTCATATCCTAGGAATTCGGTCTCTTTCTCTTTAGCAGCAAACTCTGCAAATACGCTTTGTTCCACACTTTGCTTAGCTGTCTTATGTTGGCTGCGTGAACGCTCACGCGCTTCGTTTTCCAACTCTTCATAGCGGCGTAATTCGACAGTAAAATTGTTGTCTTTAGCGAATAGCAAGATTTCTTCTATAGGTAATCCATAAGTGTCTTTTAGTTTGAAAGCATCTTCGCCGTTGATGAGACGGTTGTGTTCCTGTGCTCTTTGGATAACTTGGTTGAGCATGTTTCCCCCGCGCTGCAATGTGCGCAAGAATGCTTCTTCCTCACCCGTTAAAATGTCGGAAATGCGTTTTTCCGCTTTGCGTAACTCGGGATAGTCTTCTCCCATGAGTTCGATAAGGCGGGGTAGGACACGCCCTAGGAAAGGCTCATCGATACCCAATTGTCTTCCATAACGTACGGCGCGGCGTAAAATTTTGCGCAGAACGTACCCTCTCTCCACATTGCTAGGCTGCGCACCATCCGCGATAGCAAAAGATAAGCTGCGCAAATGATCTGCAATCACCCTAAATGCGGGCGCTGTCTTCTCATCTTCATGAACGTATTTCTTGCCGCTGATCTCTTCGATCTTTTGAATGATGCCTTGGAAAATATCTGTCAAAAAGATGCTGTTGACATTCATTTTCAATGAAACAACACGCTCTAAGCCTGCCCCTGTATCGATGGAAGGATTGGGTAAGGGGACAAGTTTTCCGTCAGGCTGACGGTTGTACTGCATGAATACTAGGTTCCAAAACTCGATATATCGCTCCCCATCCGGGTCATCCGCCGGGCTGGTTCCCTTGCCGAACGCAGGCCCTCTGTCATAGTATAGTTCAGAGCAGGGTCCGCACGGGCCGGTATCTCCCATTGCCCAGAAATTGTCTTTTTCATCCATACGTGTGATGCGCTCCACCGGAACGTACTGTTTCCAAAGCTCGAACGCTTCATCATCTTCCCTGAATACAGTAGGCCAGATCTTATCTTCGTCAAAACCAAAAACTTTTGTAGCGACTTCCCAGGCGAAGGCCATGGCTTCTTTTTTGAAATAATCCCCAAAGGAGAAGTTTCCCAACATCTCGAAAAAGGTCAAATGCCTGGAAGTATGTCCCACATTATCTAGGTCATTATGCTTGCCGCCTGCGCGGATACACTTTTGACACGTCGTTGCCCGCTTGTAATCTCTCACCGACATCCCTAAAAAAACTTCTTTAAATTGGTTCATCCCTGCATTGGAAAACAGCAAGGTCGGGTCCTCATGTGGAACAACAGAGGAGGAAATGACGTGGGCATGCCCCTTCGATTTAAAATATTCGATGAACTGGCGGCGTATACTTTGTGTTAACATTTTTTATTCCATAATAAGTAAGAATCTACCAAACACTATAATACTAAAGACATTAAAACCCAACTAGTGTCATGACAGGATAAACCTATCCTAGCATAGGAGTGCGGAGACTTGTTGAGGGCCCTTAACCTGGACGAATACTAGGGGACAGGTTTGCAGGGTTAAAATCCTTTGGCAGCTAAACGTTTTTCGATTTTAGTGATATGTGCAGCAAACTCATCCGACTGGCAAAAGGCAGGGTTATAGGTTAGCTTTCCTAAATCAATATGGTACAGGTCTTCACCAATAAACCCGATGTTATGCGATAGGCCATAATCGAGATCATAAATGCCGATCAGACGTTCTTTTTCAACAAAATCGAACAACTTTTTTCTAAACGCAGGGTCTTTTAAACGTTCAGACACCAGGGTCACTCTTTTTTGTAGGACATAACGGACATCTTTCAATTGAATAGAGTGTTCCCAGCCCAGACGGTCGGTCACTATGACTACTTCTTCCGGCCCTACGCCGGGTTTTAGCTGTTGGTAGATGATCCCGCTTTCTTTAGGGATCTTTTCATAGCCTGTAGCATAACCTTGCAAGCCTATCAGTAGCTTTGCTCTTTTGGAGGGCTTATTAAAGTGTTTATAGTGGAAGATTTTAAGCACATATTTTCCATCTTCGCTTGCGAAAGCATAGGATTGGGCCCCTTGGTCTAGATAAGTGAATTTCTGCTGCAGGATATCATGAAGATGGTAGGGGACTCTCTGTGTTTTCCAGTTGTCTTTTAGGTCATAGGCTAAAGTCAGATCGGTCAGTAAATATCTGAAATAGATATGGTGGTACAAGGCATAACCGCCCCACGAAAGTAAACAGCAACAAATAAGAAAGATCGCAACTTTACGCATTTTTTAACCGGATCTGCCAATAGATAATCAAAGGGACGAGTGCAACTGTGGGCCCAAACCATAGTATTAGGGATTCTGGATTCGCCCCGAAAATTCTGGGGACCGCAATCACACAAAAAGCTGTCAAAGAAGCGATAACGCAGGAGATCATGCTGCGCATATGCTCAATCATTAGATCGGTAAATTTCTCAGGCGGCCAGGTATTCCAGAACAGATATTGCTTAATGCCAAGTCCAATTCCGATGAAGGGGAAAAGGGTATAGAGCATGTTGCCTTCTTTTAAGCCGGTTAAGGCAGTCAGCAAGCCGAAGAAAATGATGAAGGCTGCATTGAATTTTTCCATGATGACTTGCTGGGGTGCAGGAGGTTTCAGTAGGTACACTCTCAATCCATGCCAAGCAGCGCCTAAAGTGAATAAACATAAATACAAGAAGAAGGCTGTCTTAGCAATGGAGGCGGGAGGGTTTAGGGGATCGAAATGATGCATTACCGTCATGATCACTCCACAGGCTACAGTGACTCCAACCGAAGCGATAAAGGTCATTCCGCTATGGATATGCAGCTTGCTTCCTTTAGCAGTAACTAAAGGAACCCAAAAGCTTAATAATGCCACCGTGCCTGCAATAAGGTGCACGCACAGCGCCATTGTAAACCAGAATTCCCAACTAAGAACTTTTTCTGCACCTGGAATGTTCATGTGCTATCCTTCTCTTTTCATCCAATGGATAATTATAGTGAAAAATGTGTTTTCTATGTAGTCTTTCCGGACAAAAACGGAGATTACAATGGCATCAGTAACGGATTACTTTTTCCCTTTGGTTTATGTTGAACCCCCAAAAAAAGAAGCATTTTTTGACCCTTCTTGGGGAATAGGGGCGGTCTTAAAACAACTGGATGATTTCGAGAATAAATCTCGTTTAGTGAGTCAAACGCGGATGGTTGCCCTAGACCTGCTTATCCTAGCAGACAGGCTTTTTGTAAGTTTTCCTAAGGCGTTAGGCAAAGTTTCTCTTGTAGGGCTTAATGCTCTGGGTATCGCCTACATTTCGAATAGTTTTCCCGAGATTTATAAAGCGTTTCTGGATGTTGTCCTTTCTGTAAAAAGAAGGGATTTATCCTATTTCATGTATTCAGCTTTGAAGGTTGTCAATGCTGTAGCTAATCCTATTTTGATGTTGGGAACGTGTACCGCTTCGACCCTTTCCCTCTTTTCTTTTGCTTCCGGGGCTTGGCAATTATACTCTGTTGTCAACCCTTACGCTGCGGCAAATATCCTCCTTTGGGGTATCGCCTATTTTGGAGATTTCTATATTAACCAAAATTTGAAAAATGATCTGACAGATTTCTCCCTCGATATTGCAATGCAAAATATCATTACCAGTCTTAAAGATAAAAACGAACTGAACGTAAATGAAGCCTGTCATAAGATTTTTGCTCAAATCGATACGATAAAAAATCCGAATAACTATTTTGATGAATTAGAGACTGCCGGCAATCAATTAAAGCAAATATGCGAAAGTCTGAAAAGTAATCCTGAACTTATTAAGGAACTCGCCTTTATTCAGCACAAACAAGAAGAGTGCGAGAGCCTGCTCGAAAAAATCCACCAGATTAAACAAAATCCCGGTTCCGCCGACTATGTCCATAATTGGAAGAAAGTAGCTGAAATATTTTGGAATGTTTTTGAAAATCCACTTTATACAATTGAAGATTCACCGGAAGGAGCTTTAGCAGCTCGTACAATATACCAGCTAAATAATTATGACCTAGGGGCAATGCGTATGAAGTATTTCGAGTTGAACCAGCAGCTGCTTAAGGCTTTTCCTTCTGATAGAGAATCCACCGCTTATGAAAAAGCAAAAGATGCATTTTTAAAAGAAATTTATGCTAGCACCGTAATCAAAATAAGCAGTAAACTGACCTACATGGTCCTCGACTTTACGATGAATTTAGCGGGAGCATTGGGTAGAATTGTGCGTAAATTTTTTCCGCTGACAGCCTTTGAAATTGCTATCGATACTTTTTTCGCAATGATCTGGTGGATGAGGAATTATATCGAATACAAAGATAAGAAATGTACAAAAGATAATGTAAGCTCTGTCATGAAGGAAGCCTAATGGAAGCTATCTGGGAAAATGCCCTCGCCACCGCCATCGAAGCCGCCAAAGAGGGGGCTGTGCACCTGAAGAAATATTGGGGCAGGCTGAAGTCAATACGTCAGAAAACTTCTCACTCGGACTTAGTGACAGAAGCCGATGAGGCTTCAGAAAATGCCATTAAAGAGGTTCTTCTCAGAAATTTTCCTTCGGATGGCATCTTGGCAGAAGAGTCGGGGGGGCCGCGTAAGGATATTCCGGAAAGATTATGGGTCATAGACCCTTTAGACGGCACTACCAACTATACACACCAATATCCTATGTTTGCCATTTCCATAGCCCTCCTATGGAAGGGATCCCCCGTGGTAGGGGTTGTCTACAATCCTATTATGGATGAGTTATTCTCTGCCCGGTTAAATGGCGGCGCTTTTCTCAATGGGCAGAAAATAAATGTTTCTACCGTACCCGATTTAGAGCATTCCTTATTGGCCACAGGCTTTTCTTATGACCGCCGTGTAAACCCAGAAAATAACTACGCCCCTTTCTGCCTTCTCACGCATCTATGCCACGGTGTCCGCCGTAGCGGCTCTGCATGTATTGATTTAGCCTATGTTGCAGCCGGTCGTTTGGAAGGATACTGGGAGCGAGGCTTACAGCCTTGGGATGTAGCTTCAGGTACCCTTTTAGTACAGGAAGCAGGCGGTCATCTGACCGGATATAAGGGCGTGCCCTTAGATATTTTCTCCGGCCGGGTTGTCGCTACCAATAAACAAATCCATGCAGAATTGTGTGCAGCCATTGAGTCATCCAATAATAAAGAGTAAATGATGTCTAGCCCGAAAAAGCCTTTTTCACCTCTTTGCTTGAATGAGTATAGTTTTTCAGTCACAAGATCAATTATTTAAATAGTATTAATTTATATAATATCTATATAATCTTAATGAAATTTAAACAAATAATATGTTATACTGTTAACATAATTTAATATTTTATTAATATATAGATAGGTTTTATGAGCAATTTAATTAGAGTCCCCGAAGAAGCAGGGTTATTAAAAAATCTTTACGAATCAACACGTTATTATTCCGAAAATAAAGATACTTTGAATGTTTTTAAAGGATATTTCCTACCACGCTTTATTTATACTCCCTTAACAGTTCCAGCAGCTCTTGCTAGAGCCGTTTCTTTTGAAGGGCAAGCGTTCCTTAAAGCGGGTGCCAAAGCATTAGAATTAGATGTATATGGCGTATTCTATGAGTTCCTTAGTAACACAGCCTCCGCTCTAAAATGTACGGCTCTTGCCGTGGCTGGTATTGCAGATACGTTTTTTGGCATTCTCATTGGAAATCATCTCTATAAATTAGCTCTTGATTCTCCATTTAATCCTCCTCAAGAGCCGCCTGCTATAGATCGTGAAGAACATTCACGCATAGTTGCAGATGCGGTAGCATTAAAGTCACAGCTGAGCGCTATCACTGAATTGCTCCATGCAAACAGCCAGACAGACTATCTTATCCTTGAAGAGCTTTGCGTTCAGATAGAAGCACTCAAATCAAACATAACCGCGTTGGAAAATGAAGCAAAAGCCTTTGAATCGGCCAAGACGGACTTACAAGAAATATTGAATATGCAAGCCCCAGAGTCAAAATTTGAAGGGGAAATTCAAGAACTTAAAAAAAGAATAGTTGCGTTACAAATTGAAAAAGAAAGCCTTGAAAAGACTGCTCAGAACTATTTAGATACCAATAACGAACTAAATAGAATCCTAGAAAAGTCCTCTATTGCATCGAATGCGAGTCCCTTAACTTCGCCAGCAACAATGGATCAGGGAATACAAGTAGGTCCTTTTCCGGATCAAAACGTTCTTGAGGATATTCAACTTCTTCAAAATAAAATTAAGGAATTAGAACTTCAAAAAGGCGTTTTAGAAAAGCAGGTTGAAATCTATGTAGAGGCAAATGCTGAACTTCAAGCAACTTTAAGTAGTTACTTAGTTGAAGAAAAAAGAAAGCTAGATTCGCCTCCTTCTTCTTTAAATAGCTCCGGAAGCGGCATACCCACCGGGGACGAATTTTCTAATACGACAACTATAACAACCAGCTCATCTAACTCTGACTTATCCTCTGGGGATGAATTACCCGTAACATCGACGAGTGTGATAACTAACTCTACTTCTGGAACGGAAATTCCAGGCACCCTTGTGGATAATAATACAGTCATGCAGTTAGCCTTAAGAGAGGATATCGGTATTGAAGCTGACTTTCATTTGGTGGGAAGCCAATCTACAACTCTCACGGCACCTGAAGCCACTGATTATACGAATTTACTACCTACACCAGTAAAAAACTTTTTTACTGAAATTAATCCTGAATGGAAAAAACAGCGCTACGATACTACCTTTGAACAACTCATAAGAAGATTTGGAGAAACACGGTTGAAGGAGCTGCAAGGAAAGTGCAAGGATAAAAACCCTATCCAAAAAAATCTGAAAGATGCGATTTCCCTTTTGTTAACTTATAGAAATGCGGACGATGCTCATCTTCATTATCAGACATTTCAGGTAGCACTCCGTACTGTATTACGCGATATCCATTCAACTGAAAATAAGCTTAAAAATACTTTCAAAACAGAGATTTTAAGCCTCTGTAAAATTTGGTTTACTGAGTTAGAAATGGATACATTTTATACAGGGCTTGTTCACCAGGTAGCCAATGAAGGCAATAAAGAGCTTGTGGGAGATTTAAAGGAATGTACTTCTTTGGCTACACGATTGAAATTATTAATGAAAGGTATCGTCAATGCGCGTCAAATCAGTGGATTTGATAATATGAAAGCTCAAGTAGGTACTGTTTGGGCAACTTTTGACCCTCTATGGCTTTCCAACGTTCCCAACCAATTAGCAACATATATCTATAAAAATCCTGAAACGCAGGAAGAAAAGAAGATTACGCAGGTTCGTACGGGTGTACCTATTGGTCCTAGACAAGCTCCAACACCTACTGACGCTCCCTGGGTATATGAGGGTATTGAATTGGTTCCCGAATACATGGCCTACTTAAACCAATTAAAAGCTGAAGGTAAAAAACTTCTAGTTATTTTGCATTTGAACCCTAAGTATGCCTTTGAGAATCCTGGAGTATTTGACTATTGCAATTTCACGAAATGGCAGCCCCAAAGAGAAGGGTTATGGGTCCGGCTATATATGCAGCTCGCAAAAAGCGAAGAGTATAAAGATGTGATTGATCTTTCCCTTTTACCTATGGATGGGGAATGGATGAAGGAAATTGAAAAGAATGAGGTCATGAAGAAAAGTGACTTCTTGAATTGGTTTAAACATGAAGTTATATCAAATCCTGCTTTCATGTTAGGTTATGAAGGAGACGAAAAAGCCCTATTTGTTCAAAGAACGTTTGAAGAAGTGAAAAAGGCATATTTCCCTACGGAGTTGGATGCACAGGGCAGAGAGATTGAGATGATGTTCGACAAAAAGAAAAGATTGGCCTTTGTCGGAATGTTTTATTCACGTATTTCAGAAGAACTAGCTTTATGCAGAAATTCTGATGTGGTTCAACGTAACTGTAAAGATGCCATCGACCGTACGATGTCCATTTTTGCAGCGGACATCTGCGATAAGCTTTCAAGAACAAAAGAGTTTGTAGCTGATAAATATGAAAAACTCTCCGGAATTATTCTAGGGCCCGCCTTGACGGTGTTAAAACGGGAGCTATTATTCCATAGGGCTCATCTGATGTTTGCTTCGGTTAAACATTTAGAGGCAAAGCGGGAGACTCCTGTGAATTATTCTGAACGTAAAGGGTTTGTCTTTGAGCGCGTAGAATTCGCGCAATAACAAATCCCCCTAAGATAGGGAAGCACGGATTATTGCGGCTTCCCTATCTTAGGATGAGTTCTTTTACTCTTTCGTGATGTGCTTGTTGACCAAACCGGGCAGTTTCATCATATCTACCGGTTCGCTAGAACCAAAGACTTTAGCTAGCTCAGTATCCGGATTGATGCGGCGTTTATTGGCCGGGTCTTGCAGTTCTTTACCTTTGATATATTCCCACAACTTTTTAGTGATTTCAGGGCGGCTTAGGCCTTCCGTTCCTACGATGGCAGCCAGCTCACTCGAAACTTTCACTTGCGGATGGACAGCTTTCTTCTTGGGTTTAGCTTTAGCTTCTTTCTTTTCTGCTGCGGCTGCGGCAGCTTTAGATTTAGCGGGAGCTTTGCCCTTAGTTTTTGCTATATAGGCGGTACGTGGATGATTCACGTATTTGGTTTCAATCTGTTCTAAGCTATTCACGATCACATCACATTCCGGGAAAGTGGAGCAAGAATAGAAGATTTTACCAAAGCGCGATCTACGGGCTACAAGTTGACCGGGACATCCGATAGCAGGACAAGCAGGCATCTCTTGTTGAGGTAAAGCTGTTTCACCTTTTTTAGGGATATTGACGATGCCGCGGCAGTTAGGGTAGTCGGTGCAGCCTAAAAAGGGTCCAAATTTGCCAAAGCGCAGTTTCATCTCTTTGCTGCATTTGGGGCAGTGTTGGGTCCAGTCAAAATCAGGGTCGTAATCTTCTTTATTGAACTCTAATTCCTCGACGGGGGCGCTATAGTTGCAGTCGGGATAACGGGAGCAGCCGAAGAAGTATTTGTTTTTGAACCAGATTTTTTGGAGGTTGGAGCCACAGGTTGGACAGATGAGGTCCGTCATGACTTTAGGAATATATGCTTCTTTTTCGGCGATTTCAATCGTGGGTGCAAACTGCGTCCAGAAGTCACGCATGAGGACTTTCCAGTCTTTTTCCTGTTCGGCTATTTTTTCCAGGTCGTCTTCCATCGACGAAGTAAACCCGATATCCATAATCTGCTTGAAGTTATCTTCCAAGAATTGGGCGATGACGCGGCCTAGTTCTGTAGGCTTCAGCCTGCTTTGCTCTTTGACAGTATACTCTCTGCTTTGGATCTTATTCATGATCGTAGCGTAAGTAGAAGGTCTTCCTATTCCGGACTTTTCTAATTCTTTAACGAGGGATGCTTCGGTGAAACGCGGCGGGGGTCTAGTGAAAGCTTGTTCAGCTAACGCTTCCCTTAAGTCCAGCAGCTGCCCTTCTTGCAGAGGGGGAAGGATGCGGTCTTCGTCTTCTTTCTCTTCTTCTTTTTCGTCTTTTTTCTCTTCGTAGATAGCTAAGAAACCGCGGAATTTGATGACAGAGCCGGTCGCACGGACGATAATTCCTTTTTCGCCTTCAATATTAGCGGCTACAGTATCATAGATGGCGGGAGCCATCTGGGAAGAGATAAAGCGTCTCCAGATCAATTGGTAAAGGTTGAACTGGTCCTTCGTCAAATAATTGCGTATGCTGTCGGGCGTATGGTATAGGTTGGTAGGACGGATAGCTTCGTGAGCATCTTGTGCGCTGCCCTTAGAGGCGTAGACTTTAGGGGAGGCAGGCAGATAGTCGTTTCCGAAAGTAGAAGTGACAAAGCGGCGTGCATCTTGTATTGCTTCGGGGGCAATTCTGACCGAGTCGGTACGCATATAGGTGATCAGACCTTCAGTGCCTTCGTTGCCTAGATCCACACCTTCATAGAGGGATTGTGCGATAGACATAGTACGGGAGGAGGAGAATCCGAAATGCCTGCTGGCTTCCTGTTGCAGCGTAGAAGTAATAAAGGGGGGCACAGGGTTGCGGCGTTTTTCTTTTTTCTCGACAGAAGTCACCTGGTAAGGGGAATGCTTCATGCGTTTTAAGATAGCATCGGCAGTGGCTTTATTACCGATAAGGAGAATATCTTTGCCTTCAGCAGCTTCTTTGTCGATCCTTTTGCCGTCCACACTATATAACGCTGCGCGGAAAGGGGAATCGTGTGTTTTCTGGACAGCAAGCAGGGCGGCCAAGTTCCAATATTCTACAGGCTTGAAGGCTTCAATTTCTTTTTCTCTATCCACAACAAGCTTCAAGGCAACAGATTGGACGCGTCCTGCAGATACGCCGCTCGCACGTCCACGCTGGATCCTTTTATTGAGAAGCGGAGAGATTTTATAACCTACAATACGGTCCAACAGGCGGCGCGCTTGCTGGGCATTGACCATTGCGACATCGATTTCGCGGGGAGAGTCTAAGGCCTTTAAAACCGAGTCTTTTGTGATAGAGTTAAAGGTAACGCGTCGTAGCTTGGTACCGGCGGGGAGAATCTGTGAAATATGCCAGGCTATGGCCTCTCCTTCGCGGTCAGGGTCGGGACAGAGGTAGACGATATCGCATTCTTTGGCAGCTTTGCGGAGTTTGGTGATGACTGCTTCTTTATCGGGCATGGTGACATATTTCGGCTCGAAATCTTTTTCCAGGTCGATGCCGAATTCTTTGGCGGGAAGATCGCGTATATGTCCGATAGAGGATTCGAACCGGTAATTACTTCCCAAAAATTTTTGCAAAGTTTTGATCTTTGCTGGAGACTCTACAATAATTAATGCTTTTGACATTTGCTCATCTTTTTTGGTACCTCTGACCAGGTACTTCTTTTATTATGTTTTTAAAAACCAAACCCATTAACAGAACGCTAATCTTAGCTACAGGCAGTTGAGTCAACCGGCACAATTCATCCATCATGACAGAGCCGGCAGGAAATTTACTTAAAAACTGTTGTTCCTGTTCTGTTAGACCTAGGTGTTTTACCTTTACAGGCAAATTTTGTGAAAACAGATCGTCATATCCATCTAACACATCGCCCGCTTTTGTGGCTAACTTTGCTTTTCCTTTTTTAATTAAAGAGTGATTGCCTTCAAAGGAAGGGAAATCTACTCTACCCGGCAAAGCCCAGCAAGTTTTCCCTTGCTGATGAGCCAGATCCATCGTAATCATGGCGCCGCTTTTTTCCGGAGCCTCAATTAATAGTACGCCGCGTGACATCCCGCTAACTATGCGGTTGCGTTGAGGAAAGGTCAATTTACTAGGCGGGGTCAGCATTGGATATTCGCTGATAATAGCGCCATTTTCTGCGATACTATTTGCTAAAGCGCGATTTTCGGGTGGGTAGAGTTCCCCTAAGCCTGAGCCGATAACAGCGATCGTTCTTCCATAACGTAATGCGCCCTTATGAGCGGCAGTATCGATTCCTCTAGCTAATCCGCTGGTGACACAGACTTGGGCGCGGGCTAAATTTTGTCCAAATGATTCGGCAGTCTCCATGCCATAAGGGGTGGCAAATCGAGTTCCAATAATTGCAATGCATTGATTATCAGTCGATAAAAGTGTACCCTTTACATATAGTAGCATAGGCGCATCATTAATTCCCCGCAAGCGAGCCGGATAATTTGGGGCAAAATAGGGGATAAGAGTTATATCTGCTTCTTCTACGAGACGCAGGTCATTTTCCCAGGAAGTGAATTTTTTTCTATCCATCCAGACAGGATTGGATTGAAATTCCTCGGGTTCGGCTAAAAATGCATCGTTTGGCGATCCAAAGCGTTCGATCAAACGTTTAATTTTTACGGGACCAAAACCCGGAAGGTGCATGAGCCTGCATAGAGTATGAACTTGATCCATGGCTACGTGGAATAAATATTTGCGTGAGATTGTAATTTCTTGTTATTTATTATGTTAGATAATAATATTTTCTTATGCATAAAATATTAATAATTATTACTTTGGGTTTATTAATGAGCGGTATTTTGGGGACGGCTATTAGCTATATGGGCAATTACTTTGCTTCTGGAATTTCAGAACCTATTGTTCTGCATAGAGGGGAAGGAATTCAAATTCAATTAGCGACCCAGCCCCCTAAAGCCGGCACTGTAGAGTTTGTAGATCTTCCTGGCGTTTCCATAGATTCAACATCCTATTATAATGAGAAGTTCAAGGGCATCCGTAAAATCGCAAAAGTTTGGGAAGAACAGCAATATGACAGCGAAGATGCCAATAAAGTTGTGGGCGTTTTCCTTTTTGAACGAGAGAGAGCAAAAACCGGCGAAAAAACCAGCCAAATGCTTCCCTATCTTCAGAATGAGTATTCAAGTATTAAGCAATTCATTGCTTATGTCAGCATCATTACCCAGAAATCATTAACTTGGGGAGAGCCTGCTTTAATCGGAAAAGCAGATCAATATGATACAGTTTTTAGAAATTCGGAGGATGTTCAGGTCCAATGGAATTTTCCTGACGCGGTATTAGATGGTAAAGAGGATCCTTTTAATAACGAAGAAAGAAAAGAACTCCAGACGATTTATTGTGGGAAGCGTATTTCAGTCCTTTTAGATTACGCACCTATAGCAGACCTGCACTTCCTATTTATCACTAATGCTCCCAAAAGGAATCTTTTTGAATTAGATGAAGAAGATCATTTAGAAGCGATGCGCTTGAAAGAGAAATTAATTAGACATTATGCAGGTAAATTCCAGGATCAGATCGTCAATGTGATGCTTTCCGTGCATTCTTCCGCAGGCCAATCCGTAGGCAGATGCCATTGGCATGTCGTCCTAACGGATGGTGTGGGTCAGGAGCGTCAAGGGCAAAAGAATTCGGGATGGAAAATGGTTAAGCTTCTAAAACCATTATCTGATGATGAAATAAGAAGACGTGTTACAGATCTTAAAGCCGAGTTATTAACTATTCTAGAAGAATAAACTGATTTAGATTACACTGATCTTATTTACTCATTAGTTAGTTAATGATAATATCTTATCCATGGATACAATAAAATCTATTACATCCACTTCAAGCATTTGTGAGGGCTATATTACCTTAGCTTTGGCTGTGCTTGTTTCCGTCTCTTTTCCTTCTCTTTCCTTAATTTTTCTCCGCTGAGGCGGAGAACACTATTTGACCATCTATATATTTTTATTTAGTTTCAAAAAAAATAGTTTAATTAAGGAAATCATCATGTCTGTAACTTCAGCTAACCCTAATGGGCCACCGTCAGAAAGCTGGTATGTAAAAACTTTGCCTTCCATTATTCCACCTGTTGCCGGAGGAATGGCCATTATTCCCGTTTATTGGGGTATCGAAAGAAAAAGTGCGCTGCAAAATATTAAACCTGTTCCAAGCTTCACAGTAACACAGGCTCTTGTGGCAGGATCAAAGGCCGCTCCTATTATCAGTGGAATTATCGGAGCGCAAATGGGAGCTCAGATAGTTACGGAAAATACGCTAACCAGATGCTTTAACAAAGGTGAAAAACCTGGCATTGGCGTGACAGTATTAAGTTCTGTAACGGTGGGAGCTATTTCTTCACCCTTCCTTACTATCTTTAATGGTAAAAGCATGGGGATGAATTGGATTGAATCGTTGCGAGCAATGTCTATCTACCAGGTGGCTATGATCGTATCGAGAGAAACAAGCTTCCTCATCTCTATAAGGATAAGCGATCCTTTAAATGATAAGTTAAAGGAATCCCTAGGTGAAAGTAGGAAAGTCAAATATACATCTGCTTTCATTAGTGGTGTTTTAGGTAGTCTTTTTGGTCATATGGCCGATACAGGCTTGACTTGCGCTCAAAATAAAGTCCCGGTGACAACGTTTCGACATTTATGGAGAGGTAGTGGAACTCGGTCTTTAACTTTAGGGACTTTCAATGTTCTTTACAGCGTCCTTAACGATGCGCTGGTAATCTTAGGACGTTCCTTAGGTTAAGTCCGCAAATCATCTTAGCTTGATAACAAAAAAACGTGTCCTAGTATAGGAGTGCTGCGACTTGTCGCAGCTTTTCCAGCTCTTGACTTGTCAAGGGCATAAAATCACATATTAGGAAATGGGGATGATAAAAAGTGGCGGAGGAGGTGGGATTCGAACCCACGATACGCGATTAACGTATACACACTTTCCAGGCGTGCTCCTTCGGCCGCTCGGACACTCCTCCGCAGAGAAGCAATATGTTACCCTTGAACTTGGATAAGACGCAAGAGTTTTATTACTTGCTGTTAAAGAACGTATGCGCCAACATTTTATACGTAAATAGGCAATCCGCTTTAAAGTTGAGTAGGTTATAAGAATATGCTCTTACGCGCGCTCTTTTTTTGTATTTTTGTTTTTACCGGACTAACCGGCGAACCTCATGTTTTGGTTACAATTCCGGTGTATAAAGGTTTTATTCAACGCATAGCCGGAGATAAGGTCATTGTAGATTTGATGGTTCCGGTAGGTGCCAGTGCGCATACGTATGAACCTACCCCGAAACAGGTGATCCAAGCTAGCAAAGCCGATCTGTGGTTTACTACAGGAGAGCTCTTTGAAACGCGTGCTCTGAACGCATTACAAGCCTACAACAAGAATTTAAAACAAGTGGATCTGCGACAAGGACTTTCTCTCATAACCGCGGGACATCATTGCCAGCATTGCAGCCATAACGAATACGACCTCCATTTTTGGCTAAGCCCCCGCTTGGCCAAGCAGCAAGTGGAAACTATTGTCAAAGCTTTGCAAGCGCGTTATCCCCAAGACAGTCAAACCTTTGCAGCCAATGGAAATTCCCTTTTGAAAGATCTGACAGCTTTAGATCAAGAGCTGACCGGCTTGTTAGGGGATGGATCAGTGAAACGCCTTATTGTGGTGGCTCACCCCGCCTACGGTTATATGGATAGGGATTATGGCGTAGAACAGCTTTCCATTGAAGTTGAAGGTAAAGATCCTACACCGAAACAGCTGACCTCGCTAGTCACCAGGGCCAAAAAAACAGGCATCCAAGTGATCTATACAGAGCCTCAATACCCAAATAAAGGCGCTAAACTAATTGCAGCGCAATTGAACGTCCCCACGTTGGAACTGGATCCTTATGCTGAGGACTACTTCACCATGATGCGTAATACCGGGCGTGAATTTGCAAAAGCCCCTATCGTCAAATAAGGACTGTGATGGCTGACGCTATAGAGATTGAAAATCTAACTTTCGGCTATCAAGGCGACATCCCTGTAGTCGAAAACATTTCTTGGACATTGAGCGAAGGTCAGTTTGTCGCTGTAGTAGGCCCTAACGGGGGAGGAAAGACAACGCTACTTAAACTGATCTTAGGTTTATATTCTCCCGAAAAAGGTTCCATCAAAGTTTTTGGAAAATCTCCTTGTAAAGCCCTGTCTAAGATAGCTTATGTTCCCCAAAACCTGATTTACGACAGGCAATTTCCGATCAATGTCCTGGATGTTGTATTGATGGGCCTGCTTTCTGAATTACCCTGGTACGGACGTTTCAAAAAAGAAGATGTGGAAAAAGCCTTGGCAGCCTTACGAAAAGTTAACCTCGAAGACCAAGCAGACGCAGCCTTCGGCGACCTATCCGGCGGGCAGCGCCAGCGTGCGTTGATCGCGCGTGCGCTTGTTTCAGAACCGAAGCTTCTGCTTTTGGACGAGCCGACAGCAAGTGTGGATGTGAAGGCTGAAACAGATATATACCGCCTTCTCGCAATGCTGCAAGGAGAGATGACTATTATTATGGTGACACATGACCTGCAGACAGCAATCAATAACATAGAAAACGTCGTCCTCGTGCAGCGTACCCTGCGCGCTTTATCCAAAGAGGAAGTTTGCCAACACTTTGCCATTGGCCTTTATCATCCACCCGTAGCCAAAGGTAAGCTTAATGTCATTTCTTGAGGCTTTACAAGAGAACCCTCTGCTCCTCTCAGCTCTTTTAGCCGGATTAATGGCCTCTATCGTCAGCGGAATCATCGGCTCCTATGTTGTTGTTAAAAGAATTGTATTCATTAGCGGAAGTATTTCCCACGCAGTTTTGGGCGGCATAGGCCTGTGTCTATGGTTAGCCAGGACTCAGGATATTGCTTGGCTGACCCCTTTTCACGGGGCTTTGGTCGCTGCAGTAATTTCAGCGCTGATTATGGGATGGATCCATTTGCACTATCGTCAAAGGGAAGATTCGGTCATTGCGGCTGTTTGGTCTATTGGAATGGCTGTCGGCGTGCTATTTATTTCACAGACCCCCGGCTATAATGTCGAGCTGACAAATTTCCTAGTAGGAAACCTATTATGGGTTGCCCCCACCGATTTGGTGCAGCTAGCTGTCTTGGATGCTTTTATTCTTCTGTCCATCTTATGCCTGCATAAAAGGCTTGTAGCGGTTTGTTTTGATGAAGAGCAAGCTCGGCTGCAAGGGTTGAATGTTTCGGCCCTATATCTTTTCCTACTAGTTTTAACAGCGATATCTATCGTACTATTGATCCAAGTCGTCGGGATTATTTTAGTGATGACAATGTTGACAATTCCTGCTGCGATAGCGAATCTTCTCACTAAGCGCCTTTCCATAATGATGGCATTGGCAGTGGTATTGAGTGCGTTGTTTTGTTTTACAGGAACATGGACAGCGTACGATTTAGATTGGCCGCCAGGGGCTACCATCGCTTTAATCGCCGGCATTGCGTATGTGGTGTTTTTGTTGATAAAAAGAAGACCTTGACGCGAACGTCAAGGTCTTTGCGGAAAGAGAGGGATTTGAACCCTCGATACCCTTTGGGGGTATGCGTCCTTAGCAGGGACGTGCTTTCGGCCACTCAGCCATCTTTCCTTGATAAAAGACTTCGTTAGTCTATACTACTTACTGCGATTTTTGCAAGGGTGAATAAGAAAAACTTACCCCTAGTTCTTAAAAGGAAGTTATTCTGTTCGGAGGGTGATTGTCGCCTGGCTTCTCATGACCTATTTGCGGCTCATCCAAAATCTGTTCATCGTGGTAATCATTGATGGGTCGTGCGATAAGGCGCTGCTGCCTTTTCCCGGTAAAATACCAGAACATCCATTGCATCATCACGAGGCTGCGGTTTTCGAAGCTGACAAGGTAGAAGATATGGATCAAGCCCCAAGCCAGCCAAGCAAAGAATCCGGAGAACCCAAAAGATCCCACTAGGGCAATAGCTTTCGCTTTGCCAATCGTTGCCATCATCCCTTTGTCAAAATATTTGAACGGCTGCCTTTGATCGGAAGGGGTATTGGAAGCAATGATTTTTGCGACATATTTCCCTTGTTGGATTGCTACAGGAGCAATTCCGGGTAGGGGATTGCCATCAGCAGATTTTGTTAACGCGGCATCGCCGATAACAAAAACTTCAGGATGTCCCGGCACAGACAAATCGTGTTCGACGATAGCCCTTCCCATTCTATCTAAAGGGGTGCCTAACGTTTTAAGCAAAGGGGAGGTCTCATTCCCTGCAGCCCAAATGACGTTATGGGTTTCAATAAGCTCATCGCCTAAAAAAACGCCCCTCTCATTAATGTTGGTCACTTTTTTACTCGTCAGGACTTGCACGCCCATTTTCTCTAGATCGCGTTTAGCTACATCGGACAGGCGTGGAGGATAGGTGTTTAATATCTGGTCTGTTCCTTCGATCAGATAGATCTCTGACTGCTCGGGTTTGATTTTACGGAAATTCTTGAACATCGATTTGTGGGCGATTTCGGCGATAGCACCGGCCATCTCCACACCGGTAGGGCCTCCCCCGACAATTACAAAGCGTAGATAATTCGCAGCTTCGGTGTAGCTGTCGCAGCGTTCTGCCATTTCGAAAGCTAGAAGGATCCTTTCACGAATCCTCACAGCATCGGGAATTGTTTTGAGGCCAGGTGCAAATGCTTCCCACTCATTGTGTCCAAAATAGGAATGGTTGGATCCGGGAGCGATAATGAGGTAATCATATTTGTAGGTGTCCCCATTGAGGGCGCGGATCTCTTTATTAGCTAAATCTATTTTATCAATTGTCGCCATCAGGACAGATGTGTTGCTTTGATGCCGCAGGATTTCACGGATAGGGGCTGCGATATTCCCCGATGACAAAGCTGCACTGGCCACTTGGTAAAGAAGGGGCTGAAAGACGTGGTGGTTGGTCTTATCCACCACTAGCAGATCGATATCCGCCTTTCGTAGAGCTTTTGCAGCATTTAAACCGCCGAAGCCGCCCCCGATAATAATTACTTTGGTATATGCCATAGAATAGGCCCTTCACTTTTGCAGCTTTTTCATCTCTATTGCTAATTTAAAGGATTTATTAGTTAAAAATAATCATTAAATTAATAATTCTGGATATCAGAAGTCTTGTTAATTTTAGCTTGATTAAAGTAATATCTCAGAAATTCTTCAAGCTTAGAGTAGAAAAATGAGCATACCCGAAAAAATATCTTCTTCAAATTCCTCTATTCACACTGACGCTTCCTACAACAATGCTACTCCTAATAGCTGCGGCAAATCTGCAGGACGCACATTTGCGCTGAATGCCCTAAAAACTTTGATATTGGCTGACCGCATTCACGCTGTGACTACTTCAGGGTGCCCTACAACAAATCTTTGTGCTTCGGAAAACCTAATAGTCGCTCCGGGCGGAAACGAGACTTTGGCGCAGCAAATTTGGGTCTGTATCAATTCAGAAAGTGGAGAGGGCGTGATCCAAAACGTTCAGAAATGCTGCTCCGACGCTTTACCGCTAGTCTACCAACGATTTTACGAAGCAGCCCAGCAGGTAAATAGCACTTTAAATGCCCCTTTGATGGAAACTACATTTGCCTTTGCGGGAAACGTCCAAGTAGGTACAAGGGATTTCTTTATCTCCCTTTCCAGTATGCAATACTTACCACAGCAAATGCTTAGCAATTGCACAAGATTATTCGAGTGTGCAGAAAACTGGCCTGCTGTCATGACAAATGTCACACAATGTTTTGTAAACCAGGATGAGGAAGAAGAAGGTGCCGCGGCATTATGGGGATCTGTTGCCATTGCTGCAGGCCTATCTGCCCTTGGATTGGGAATAGGATGGTACTCCTGGAGAAATAGAAATAAAAAGAAACCGGCTTCGGAAGAAAATCAGCAGCTTATCCAAGTTGATATAGAAACGGAATAATAAATTTAAGGGCATTAGATGTCAGATTTAGACACAAAAGTACGCGTTCCCCCCCACTCCAAACCATCCGAAATGATGGTTTTAGGCTGTATGCTGACCAGCGTCAATGCCCTGAATATTGGCGCTGATAGCCTCGACGATGGAGATTTCTATTTCACTGAACATAAAATCATCTTCCAAGTCCTTAAAGCCTCCTATAAAAATGACAAACCTGTCGACCTCCACCTTATCTGCGAAGAACTTAAACGCCTAGACAAGCTCAAATCTGTCGGCGGCGCCGCATACCTCACAACGTTAGCCCAATATGCCGGGACATCCGCTTATATTGAGGAATATTGCGCCATAGTCCGTGACAAAGCCATGCTGCGCAGTATGATTGGTGCAGCTCAGTTGATCGAGAAAAAAGCTCTCGATGAACCGGAGGATGTTGTCAATACATTGGACGAGGCCCAACAGCTATTCTATCAAATCAGCCAAGCTGCCCATCCAAGCAACGGGAAGCTCCTCACAGATATTTTGTCAGGAACAAAATCCGACAACCAACAGCCTTTTCTTAAATCCCTGGAAGAGCAGCAAGAAAAATACCGTACCCGCGGTCCCGAAGATCCCGGTATCACAGGTATTCCCACTTCGTTCCTTGACCTGGACAAAATGATCAACGGATTAGGCCGCTCTAACCTCATCATTGTCGCAGGCCGTCCGGCAATGGGTAAAACAGCTTTTTCTATCAACGTCGCTGAAAATGTCTGCTTCAAACGCAATATGCCCGTTGGCATATTCTCATTAGAGATGAGTGCTGACCAGCTTGTCCACCGTATCATCTGCTCACAGTCCGAAGTTGAATCCGATAAAATCCGTACCGGATCACTCAGCCCCCACGAATTCCAAAAAGTCGTCAGCGCCGTCGGCTTTATGCAGCAGCATACCATGATCATCGACGACCAGCCCGGCTTGAAAATCACCGATTTACGTGCACGCGCACGCCGCATGAAGGAAAGTTACGGTATCGAATTACTGATCATCGACTATTTGCAGTTGATTTCGGGTTCAGGCAATTCACGTACGCAAGAGAGCCGCCAGAGCGAGATCTCTGAGATCTCACGTATGCTGAAGAACCTGGCGCGTGAACTCAATATCCCTGTTATTTGCCCTTCACAGCTCTCCCGTAAGGTTGAAGAACGTCCCGGACATAGGCCCCAGATGAGCGATTTGCGTGAAAGCGGATCCATCGAGCAAGATGCGGATATTATTATGTTCCTACTCCGACGTGAATACTATGACCCTATGGATAAGCCCGGAATGGCGGAGATCATCGTCGGTAAAAACCGACATGGTAGCATAGGAACAGTCAATATGACTTACCGTAAAGAGCTGGCGCAATTTGCTAATTATATACCTTTGAAAGGCGCGCTCCATTCACCTGTAGATGAATCTTTCAATCAGTTTTCGCCTAATTAAGGAACATTATGTCTAATAGCTTGCACATGCCACTAGTAGGCTCGCTTCTGACAACATGGCAAATGCCGCTGAATGGAAAAGACGCATTTGTAAACTCCCCATTTTTTAAGCAAAAATCTGACCAGGCCTATCCTTCCACTCCTATTACCTTCTATTTCACATCAAAGGGTGAAATGATATGTCGATTAAGACCTGTAAAGGATAATCAGGAAGAGATCGACGTGCTCATTGAGCTTACTTCCAACGGAAATTATCAGCTGCATGAGAATCAATACTCTCAAATAGACCACCTAGAAAAACATCTAACTTCCCTCTCTCAGAAAGATATTATCGAGGAGCTCGCTACCGAGGCCGGAAATAATGTTTTCATGCTCCTGACCCTTACAGAAGCGAAAAAACAGATTATAGATGTCTTAGCTTCTCTAAAGGAAAAACAGCATTTTTGCACCGTCTTCGTGTTCATCCCTACCGGAAATAAAAACGAGATAGCGCTTATTTCTAGATATTTTATAGAAGAAGAATTTCAGATAAGGACCTTTAAGATCCATCCAGGCATGCTAAGTCGCAGAATTGAATCTCTACAATTTACTTTTCCTGACTTCGATCATATTGTAAAATATAACTTTACTTGTCCTGCAATTACATTATATAGAGCTAATATTATTCTAAATAAAGCTTAGTTTGACTATTATTATTTACTTATTATTAATAATGTTATTGCGGTGATTTTAATGAGTTCTATGCAGGCCTTGTCCGGTGAATTAACAAATATATCCTCTGAAGAAAACAGGATTCTAAGTGAATGCCAATATATTAGAAACCATGCAAACTTTAGAACTACTACAGGTAAAATATATGAAATAAAAGAAATAGCTGAGGGGATTCTCTGCTCAGAAAACCTATCTTTCGTCATTATACCCTTTAGATCTACTTTAAAGTCATTTTATTGTTCTATAAAAGGAAGACATCAGATCCAGAAAACGCTCCACATAACCATTAAAGTTCAAAATGATACCTCTATTCAGATGCCTTATGAAAAACTTTCATTCGAAACCAGTACGGCAGCTCTTAATTACATCACATTTGTTGCTAACTTAGACCTTATAAATGATCTAAAGCAAGGTAAGTTATTTGAAGAGGAACTAGATGAAATAAAGGCAACTCAACGCATTAGAAACTGCATGGAAATATTGAAGGCCAAACAGATGAGTGAACGGCCTATCTACGTGTTCCGCCCCAGCAGTAAAAAAGATATTCTCACCTTGACCTTCTCTAAACCGGGTAACACAACTATTTGTAGTATACGCTTCACATGTTACGCAAATTTCTTAACGACAGAGGATAAAAGCAAGGCGCTTGTAACTTTCAAGGGTGTCCATGAAATCCTTGAGAAATTACAGTTCATAGCACCTTCCGGAAATAACAATTCACTTTTAGCGTTGGAGGAGGAGTTGGAAATTACGCTTCTTCCTGCGAGAGATTGTTTGTAGCACAATTTAAGAGGCGTTTTTATGCACGCAAAGAAGCTATGTCAAGCAAGAAGTTGTTTGTAGTACCATTTGTGAACCGTTTTTATGAACGCAAAGACGCGAAGAACGCAGAGAAGCTCCGCCCCGCATTAGACTGTCACTAGTACGATTGTTTCGTACCGATCTCACATCGCTGCGGTCCCCCGCGGGACCGCAGCGCCGACGTTGACATGCTCGCTGACGCGATCACGTCAAGTATAATTAGACACTCATAGAAAAAAACAAGATCGCGGTTTTCACAACAGAAACCAGTCGGTGAACTTAATGCTAAATAGTGAGAAGGAGTTGAAAATTACGCTTCTCCCTGCGAGAGATTATTTGTAGCACAATTTAAGAGGCGTTTTTATGCACGCAAAGTATCTTTGGGTTTAATTCAAATCACATAAACTGCGCATCTACAATTTTAATTGTAATGTTAAATTAAATTTTAAAGTGATTATTGTTTTGATTTTATTTTTATAGTTAGTTAACATGCTTTATTATTTAGTTAATAATAACAGCTTATAGGGTCTTATGATAGTTAATGCATCACTTACTTTTACAAGTAACGACAGTTATGTAATCACCCCAATAGAGAGTATGGGGACTCTTTTTAAAAAACATCCGAACTTTAGAATAACAAATGTAAATGCTGAAACTTGCAATGCGGAAGCGGAACGTATTCTAATTTCTGAAAACATTTCTTATGTTATCCAGTCTTTAAGCAATGATAGTTTTTGCTGTTCCATCAAGCCTAAACACCCTATACAAAGAACTCTCCATTTCAATATTTATATTAACTATAATGATGTGAAAGTCGCTTTTCTTTTTGGAACCATGACTTTTAACACTGCAGAAGAGGCAATAGCTTATATCGAAGATTTGGAAAAGAAAGACTTGGTTGCCAATCTCATCCAGAGAAAAATGTTTGTTAACCGAGATGGGGATAGAACAAATACAAGAATGCACAGGTGTTATTTGAAGGCTGTAGAGCAGGGCATAACTCATACCATTCCCTATACTTTTAGACCTGGCAGTCAAGCGAGGACGATCACTTTTTCATACTACTCTCCACTCCACAGCACAACTAGAAACTTACAACTGATTTGTTATCATCATTTTTTCGTCACTTCACAAGCTTTCACTACCTATTTTAAAGACCCCTCAGAGATACTGAAATACTTTGAGCTGAATGAAATCCCAGGAAGCAGTGCTCCTCTCCTCATTCTCGAAAGAACTGTGTCTAATAAAGACAAGATAGAGAGATGAAAACCGCTGATTTAAATTCACTTGTGTAATTTATCCTTGGTGCGGTAGTATATTGACATTGTTTACTAAACTTTGACTTTTATCGGAGTCAGCATGTCATCAGTGAAAAAAAAGCGTCGCGCTAAAATCGCTAAGCACAAGCGTAAAAAGCGTAGCCGTCGCGACAGACACAAAAACAGATAAGCATCTTATCTAGACGTTGCGCTTCTAGTATGGAATGCGCAACTTCCTTTATGTAAAGACTATGTGGAACTATCCAGAACATTTTGACGTCATTGTCATAGGCGGCGGACACGCCGGTTGCGAAGCTGCTCACGCAGCAGCAAAAGCCGGATTACGTACTCTGCTCCTAAGCATGAACCTCGATACCATTGCTAAGATGAGCTGCAACCCTGCCGTTGGCGGTGTGGGTAAAGGCCACCTTGTTCGTGAGATCGATGCTCTGGGCGGCCTAATGGGAAAAGTCACCGATGAGACCGGTATCCAATTCCGTATGCTCAACAGGACTAAAGGCCCCGCTGTCTGGTCGCCCCGCGCTCAGGCTGACAAAGCCGCTTATGCCCTGAAAATGCGTCACTGTTTAGAACAAACGCCTAATCTGTTCCTTATGCAAGGAACCGTTGAAGACCTTCTGGTTGAAAACGACAAAGTTTCCGGCGTGACGACCAAAGAAGGCGTCCGCTATTCCGCTAAAGCCCTCATCATCACCTCCGGAACTTTCCTTAAAGGCCTGATCCATATCGGGGAATTTAATACTTCCGCCGGCAGGGCAGGTGATCAGCCATCTATTGGACTTTCTCATAGTTTAAGTAAGTTAGGTCTAAAGCTTGGTCGCCTCAAAACAGGAACTCCTCCCCGCGTCTACCGCCGTTCCATCGATTTCAGCAAAACAGAAGAACAAGCCGGAGAAGATGATGTTTTCTTTTCTTGTGATGCACCTAAAGAAAAACGTCTGACCCAAGTTTCCTGCTATATCACCTATACGACTGAACAAACTCGTGATATCGTTTTAGCCAACTTAAGCAAATCTCTAATGTATTCCGGCAAACTGGAACCTGGAGTTGTCGGCCCCCGTTACTGTCCTTCGATCGAAGATAAAATGGTCCGTTTTTCTGACAAAGAGAGGCACCAGGTCTTCTTAGAGCCTGAAGGACTTACTACAGAAGAATTTTATGTGAACGGCATTTCTACTTCGCTTCCGTTCGATGTACAATATGCGTATGTAAGAACGATCATAGGCTTGGAAAATGCAGAAATCGCCCGTCCAGGGTATGCCATAGAGTATGATTATGTTGAATGCGGCCATTTAGATTCCTCTTTGGCAGTAAAACATATTGAAGGACTCTATCTGGCAGGACAGATCAACGGGACGACAGGATACGAAGAAGCTGCTGCTCAAGGACTTATGGCTGGTATTAATGCAGCGAATAAGATTTTAGGACGTCCCCCGCTTATCCTTAAACGTTCTGAAGCCTACATCGGTGTGATGATCGACGACCTCATCACCAAAGGGATTGATGAGCCTTACCGCATATTTACAAGCAGAGCTGAATACCGTTTGCTGTTGCGCCAGGATAATGCAGAATTCAGATTACGTGAATATGGCTACCAAGTCGGGTTGGTCGATGAAGAACGCTACCGTAAGTTCCTTCAAAAACAGAATTTACTAGCTTCAGAAATTGAAAGGTTGTCCAAGGCTTTTTTACAGATCAACGGAAAAGGCTGTTCCTTATTGCAATTGCTTGCCCGTCCCGAATGTAGCTATTCCACATTGGTCGAACAGTATCCTAATCATTTTGTGGATCATGGAGAGATCAACTTACAGCTTGAACTTCATGCTAAATATGAAGGATATTTGAAGCGTCAGGAAGATGAAGTTGCCAGAGCAGCTAACACTGAAGATGTCGCTTTGCCTTCTTCTCTCGACTATTTCGATATTAAAGGCCTGCGCAAGGAAGCAATGCAAAAATTAAGTCATGCCCGCCCTGTAAATCTAGGCCAAGCATCACGCATTTCCCGGCGTTTCGCCCGCTGATATTACCGTTCTCCGCGTAGCATTAATGCGGGCAAGGCACAGATGCTAAAGGTACATTTGCTGCATCTGCAAAAAGTACCCATCTTCCAACAACTCCAAATAGAAGAAGCGCTCTTACGAGCAGATCATCGCAATTGGTGCATCATAAATGCACAAGCTTCGCCTGCTGTCGTCTTGGGAATTTCCGGTAAGAAAGAAGAACTGCTGAATGAAGAAAAAATCGCTTCTTTGCAAGTTCCTTTAGTACGACGGTTTAGCGGTGGCGGGACTGTTGTTATCGATGAATCTACCTGCTTCGCCACATTTATCTTCAATACAGGCGACTGCTCTTTTCCGGCGTTTCCGCAACAAATCATGGAATGGACTGACCAGTTTTATAGTCCTATCTTTCCTTTCAAGTTGCATGAAAATGACTATGTTATTGGAGATCGTAAATGCGGGGGAAATGCCCAATATATTACAAAAGATAGGTGGCTTCATCATTCAAGCTTTCTTTGGGATTATAGCCCCCATTTGATGGACTGCTTGCTACTTCCTAAACGCGTTCCGAAATATAGACTCCAACGTTCACATAGCGATTTCCTTTGCACGCTTAAAGAATATTGCAGTTCACCGGAAGATTTCCAACAAAAAATTTTCTCCCAACTAAGAAAACAATACACACTTCTTTCCGTCCAAATAGAAGAAGTTCTGGATATCCTTGGACAACCCCATCGTAAATCAACCCACCTTCTATAACTTAGGATTGCGTACGCAATCATAGGTGAAATCAAGATTAGAAAAATTATCAGCTAAAATATATACAAAAGGGCAGTTATCTTATCTTGGAAATATAATGTTTTTTTCCGGCAATCCTGAAAATAAGCGTTTGCAAGAACATCATTCTATGCAGACAAATTGGAAGAAATGGGGTCCTTACTTAAGCGAAAGAGGGTGGGGCACTGTCCGCGAGGATTATAGCGACACCGGGAATGCTTGGGGCTATTTCCCGCATGCGCATGCCATGAGCCGCGTATATCGCTGGAATGAAGACGGACTTTTAGGTTTTAGCGATAGGGATCAATACCTCTGTTTTAGTTTAGCCTTGTGGAATGGAGCAGATCCGATCTTAAAAGAACGTATCTTCGGATTAGCTGGTGGAGAAGGCAATCACGGAGAGGATGTCAAAGAATACTATTACTATCTAGATAGCACGCCTACGCATAGCTATGTCAAAATGCTCTATAAATATCCTCAGGTAGCTTTTCCCTACGAAAAATTAGTGCAAGAAAACCGTCAGCGCACACCTCATGAACCGGAATACGAACTTGTAGATACAGGGGTTTTCAATGACAACCGCTACTTCGACGTGTTCGTAGAATACGCAAAAGATAAACCCGATGATATCTTAATGCGCATGGAAGTTTTCAATAGAGGTGATAAAACAGCTTTGCTCCATATGCTCCCCACGGCCTGGTTTAGGAATACATGGATCTGGGGATATGAAGGCGGACCGATGGGGGATGTCTTAGGCAAGCCTAAAATGCATTTAGAAGCTTCAAACACTAACGTCATCCATGTCAACCATCCCTCCTTGGGAAAATATTGGATTTATTTCGAAGGGGATGCCGAGGTCTTATTCACGGAAAATGAGACCAACACACAGCAACTATACGGCGTTGCAAATAATGCATCTTTCGTGAAAGACGCCTTCCATAACTACATCATTAAAGGGGATTCCAAGGCAATCAACCCGCAAAACGAAGGGACTAAAGCAGCCATCCATTTTAAACAGCAGATAGAGGGTGGGGCAGCTGCCGTTTGGCGCGTAAGAATATCTGCTAAGGAACTCAAGGATCCCTTCCATCGTTTCGATGCATTAGTCAGTCAGAAGCAAAAAGAAGCGGATATTTTCTACGCAGACTTGCATAAAGACCTGCATAACCCTGATATGCGTTTGATACAACGTCAAGCTTTTGCAGGACTACTTTGTTCGAAACAGCTCTACTATTACGACATTGGACAGTGGCTGAAAGGAGATAAAGGCAGCACACCCTCGCCATTGCGCAAGCATATCCGCAACGGCGACTGGGAACACCTTGTCAACTTCGACATAATATCCATGCCTGATAAATGGGAATATCCCTGGTATGCCTCTTGGGATCTATCTTTCCATACCATCCCTTTAGCCCTTATCGATGCAGATTTTGCCAAAAGGCAGCTTACCCTTATGACTCGCGAATGGTATATGCATCCCAATGGCCAGCTGCCTGCCTATGAATGGAATTTCAGCGACGTCAACCCGCCGGTCCATGCCTGGGCAGCTTGGCGCGTATACAAAATTGATGCTAAGCTTGCCGGAAAAGGCGACAGAAATTTTATCCAAGGAATATTTAATAAGCTACTTTTGAATTTTACCTGGTGGGTGAATAGGAAGGATGCTGAAGGGAAAAATGTTTTCCAGGGCGGATTTCTCGGATTGGATAATATCAGTATTTTTGACCGCAGCCAGCCCTTTCCGTTGGGGGGACATATCGATCAGTCGGATGGCACTGCATGGATGGGTTTTTATTCCCTTGTGATGATGAAGATAGCTCTTGAACTTGCTATCGATAATCCCGTTTGGCAGGATACTGCAACCAAGTTTTTTGAGCATTTCCTCCGTATTGCAGGCGCTATGATCAATATGGGTGGAGAAGACGACGGTCTGTGGGATGAAGAGGATGGATTCTTTTACGATATCCTTCAAATTCCTGCAAAGCATGCCCGTATCCCTATCCGCGTGCGATCTCTGGTGGGGCTTATGCCACTGCTTGCTGTGGAGACTCTAGAAGATGAGCTTTTACATGATATGCCCGTCTTTGCACGTAGAATGGGATGGTTTATGCGGAAATGGCCAAACCTGGCCGAAAGCATGGCGTGTATCTACCATACAGGCCAGAGCAAAAGGCACCTGATGAGCATCGTCACACGCGATAAACTTATCCGCATCCTCCATTATATGTTGGATGAGGAAGAATTCCTTTCCCCTTACGGAATACGTTCCTTGTCTAAATATCACCAAAAAAATCCCTTCATGTTAGACATTGAAGAAACGCACTATTGCATAAACTACCAGCCGGGAGAGTCTGATACGTACTTATTTGGCGGAAATTCTAATTGGCGCGGTCCAGTATGGTTTCCGATCAATTTTCTGATTATTGAGGCTTTGCAGAAATATCACCATTATTATGGGGATGATTTAAAAGTGGAATTTCCTACACATTCCGGAAATTTTATCTCCTTAGGACAAGTTGCCGATGAGCTATCGGATAGGCTTATTAAGCTTTTCCAATTGAACGAAAACAATGAAAGGCCTTTCTTCGGAAACCAACCGTTATTCCAGCATGATCCGTATTGGAAAGACTATCTGTTTTTTAACGAATTCTTTCATGGCGATACTGGACAAGGGTTAGGGGCGTCGCATCAGACGGGATGGACGGGGCTAGTGGCCAAGCTTATCCAGCAGCGGGCATAACGTTATTGACAGTATGGAGTGTGAAGTGTTTTTGAACGCAGAGAAGCTCCGCCCGGCAAGAAGTTACCTTTAAAACAGTTTGTGAAGCATTTTATGAACGCAAAGACCCAAAGAACGCAGAGAAGCTCCGCCGCGCATTAGGCTATCACTAGTACGATTGTTTCGTACCGATCTCACATCGCCGCGGTCCCCCGCGGGACCGCAGCGCCGACGTTGACATGCTCGCTGACGCGATCACGTCAAGTATAATTAGACACTCCATAGAAAAATCAAAATCCCGGTTTACACAACGGAAACAAGTTTGTCAACTTAATGGATGATAGCATGACCAGAATGAACTATTTCCATTTGTGTTTATACTGCAAAAAGTTAGAGCGTTTTTGGTGTATTGTTAATCCTTGACGTGATCGCGTAAGCGAGCATGTCAACGTCGGCGCTGCGGTCCCGCGGGGGACCGCAGCGATGTGAGATTGGTACGAAAACGACCATGCCAGTGTCAGCCTAATGCGGGGCGGAGCTTCTCTTCGTTCTTTGGGTCTCTGCGTTCATAAAAACTCCTCACATACATCCCTAGAGGCGACTTATTGCAAGAAAATAAAAACGACACACCACGCTCAAAAGGGTCTATCTACTTTTCTATCTCTTTGCCTTTGCCCTTGTTTTTCTCCGGTTCCACTTGCTCACTCTCTAGCAGGGAGATAAACAGTTTATGCAAGGTACTACCTGGATAACTATCACGCAGGGTATCTTGTGCATACAGCACATGCTGGTAGAAGAAACGTTCCATACGTTCGACACCATTTTCGATAATCCATGCTTTTAATATTTCCAATTCATTCTTATTGTAGAGCATTTCTCCATACATAAATCTGGTGATGAGAAGCTCCTTATCAAAAGCCCTGACGTTAAATTCTTTATAGTGGTTAACTTGGATGATGTTCAAGCCAAAATCGTAGAGAGCGATTTCGTAAGGACTCTCCATCTTCTTGGAATGAAAATAAAATGCATCTCTATTTAGCGTTCCAAAGAAGAAGCCCCTATCAGCTTCATTAAGCAAAATAAGCCTTCGACTTTGTGTAGAGCGTTCGAGAATCAATAGGACGCATTTCGCTTTATATTGTCTTTTTTCAAATAACAAGCCAAATTCAGGAGTGAAGTTGATGGACATCTCTATATCCTTAAACGCTTCAGCATAAGGTATAAGGTGATCGTGCAATCCCATCAAGTGATTGACTTTCAAAATAGGTACACTGTCTTTTGGTGCAGTTGTTAGCGCTTCTTCCAAAGTCCTATTGATAAAATAGTTGCCGGAGCTGGGGGGATTTCTACTATTCCAGTTCCAGTGGCCATAATACCTGTTTTTATACTGGGATGAATATGAATTGGAGGAAACCTCTTGTCTGACTTGGGCTTGTGATTGCTGTTGCGTTTGTTGTTGTACTAGCTGCTGGGCTCGGGAGAAATGGCTTCGAGGAATAGGTTGCGGTACGGCGCATTTGCTTAGAGTATCATCAAGGGTTGCTTTCAAGGAAGGCGCTAAGTCTTTAAATAGAGGGCAGTTTTGCGAAAGAGGGTGAACATTTTTGCAAATTCTGCTGATGTATCTATTAAAATGCTTATTTTTATCGATTTCTTGGTTGACAGGACCCATCATTTTTGCAGGGACAAGCTTAACTTTTTTAGTAATAAGAGGGATAATTTGTGCTCTTCCTGTTCTTAAGAGGGGGAGAGGATCTTCTTTACTATCGCGGATAGTGGTCAATAATTTCTCTTCCACAATGTAGTCAAGCTTGCTTTGGGCAGATCCTACGAGCTGTTCATTGATCTCGGTTTCTGTGATATATTGGCTTACTTTAAGGATATGCTTGGGCTGAATTACTGTCCCCGGTTCAAGCTGTAATAAGTTACGGATATAAATTCCCTGGCTTTTTTTGATGATGATGATGACCCTTTGTCTAAGGTGTCGCTGTCTTTTCCGACCAAAACTTTGTCCTAGCTTACGTTTGGATGTTTTGTCGTAAGTCAGGTATCCACAAGATAAAGGATCTGCATCGATATTTGCTCCGGTAGTATGCCAATCGTCAAAAAAGATATGGCGTTGATTTAAAGGGAGGCGGCATTTTTCCAGGGGAACAAGGATGGGTTCAGGTTCACATCTTTCCAATACCATTTCGACGTTATTATGGTAGAAGACGACGCCCCTTTTTGTGGGAGGCAAATATTTTAATAAGAGTTTTGCGCCATCGATATTCTTTTCTATTTTGATGAAGGCACCGGAATCGATCAAGTCGTCGAAGGGGATATTTTTTGTTTTTTCAATTTCTGACAGAGCTTTAATGGTATTTTCAGGACCATTTTCATCGTCTGCAATATCGTCGATTTCGACAACTTGCGAGTTCTTTATCAAAAGACCTGTGGTGAGAGGTTCTACAGTAGGGTCAAAAATTGTTTTAATGCTTTCGTGATAGGTTGCGTTGTTCCAGGGTGTAGCTGTCAAGCCTATATCTCGTGGAAACATCCCTATCAGAGAGTAAGGAGTACTTACGATTGTTTGCGGATAGTAGGTGACTAAAGGGAAAATAAACCTTTTAGCAAAGGAGCAAAGATATTTTATGTCCTTAGGCAGCGTTGCAATGAGATTATTGATGTGACTAGAATTGATATTAAAGAAAGGGATATGAAATCCACTTCCACAAAGCTCTGTGAAATCCTGGAATCCTTTGGTCTGCTCCAACCGCAGGCTAGGATCTTGCGTTTGTTCCTCTCTAGCAGAAGTTTGCATACGGCGGATCAATTGCTGAAGTAATTTGGGAGTCACCCCTTCAGCTATTAGGGTATGTAGAGTGTAATTTAAAAGCGCAAAGATGAAACCAAAATCCGACGTAGGATTTGGGACTTTGCAGGCTAGCCCAGGAACAGGAAATATTTTATTCAAGTCCTGGCTGCTCATGTAGTCTACATTATATTGTTTAGACTCTGTCAAAGGGAAAAGTGTATTGAATTCGTCATGAACGATATGAAGAAGGTTGCGCACATCCAATGGAAAATTGGTTATGCTTTGTTCTACTTCCTTGTCGCCCATCAAGAATTTATGTAGCTGTGTATCGTCCATCATCCCATTTACAGCTTCTTTAACAAGGGAATGGGATTTGATGAATGTGTGAATAAGCTTTTCTTTGATAATGTCGTGAAATTCTGCTTCAGTGTAAGCTTTGGTTTTAAGCTGGCTGCATATTTCAGGATTGGAGAAAATACTTTCAAATATGTCTGCGACTAAATCACGGAAGGAAGAAGATAAAATAATCGGTTCTCCCGTGGTATAGATATTTTCAAAACGACAGTTGCCCAACAGATCGAATTCGTCCCAAAGCGCCGGGCACTTAGTGCTCATGAAGCGGTCAATCTGTAAAAAGACCCTTAGCTTTTCTTCTGTTTCTTTTTCAGGAGTTTTCTGCTGAAGGTATTGGACTAAAGTTTCTTTGTAGCACTGTCTTAAATCATAAAGGGTAGTGTCTGTGACAAAGAAAAAGCCCCCCAGCTCTTTTGCCTTTTCCAGAAGTTGGGCTATATTACGCAGCTTAGCTAAAGACTGTGACTGGCGTGAAAAAGTGAAAGTCACGGCGGCTTGGGAGTAAACTCCATTTTCCATTACTTTGGCGACAGAGTCGGATTGGGAAGAATGGACAATGACAAAGGGAACCATCCCATTGCTTGCAAGAAGTAATGCAAGAATTTGAAGATACACTCTTGTTTTTCCAGAACCCATGTTTTTTTGGAAAACTATGTTTTTGGAGTCGTCTGGATGGGGATGGATTATCCTATCGATATCTGTATGCTGCCAGTCATAGATTCCTGTGCTGTCCAGAACCTCCATACAAAGTAGATGGGGGTATTCATAGGGGTTGTAGGGAGGAATACGGGTGAGTTCATAATAGAAGCTTTCCGAGGTGTACCTATAGGATATATCTTCGGAGGTTATTCCCCTGGAAATGAAGTTTTGCAGGGTGGACAAATGCTTCTGAGCTCTTTCAAGCTGTTGAATGCGGACATGTTGGGATTGGACTTCGATGACTTTATTACGTATGTTTTCTTCCTGTAACAGGATGTTGGGGGGAAAGTGCTGGAAATTGGAGCTTCTTTTACGGGCGATGAAAATGGTCAGCTCTTCGAGTGTAGGGGTTCGGTATTTCAAGCCTTGGCGTTCAAGTCCTATCAAATAAGCGTCTTTGATTTGATCAGGTAATTTCTCGATTTCCAACAATAATTCCGCTAGAGCTACATTAAAGCGTTTGATTTTTTCGGCTTTTATAATAGCAACATTTCGGGAGGCATCTTCTAGATTTTTTTCCCCTTCAATCAAGTTCCACGGTTTTTTGCGGTCGGCAGAATTCCAATACTTTGAGATTTCCTCTTTGATTCTTTCCGATTCTTGAGGGATGATGTTGACATCTGCGGAATATAAAGCGTCTTCAAGTTGCTCCGGTGTGAGCGACTCTTCCGATTTGGGTTTTGAGACAAATAGCGTATTGAGTTCTTTCTGGCTAAAGAATGGTATCCACTTTATTTTGCGGAGCTCAACTTTGCGGATTTTCGGATCGGTGGAGGGGCTATCCAACACTTCTGCTTTCCTTTTAGGGACAATAATCTGCATGGAGTTGGATGCATTACAATCGGTAGGAAGGTTTTCCTCTGGAGAAGAAGCAGTAGATGCCTCTGGAATAACTGTGGAATTAGGAGTGGCCGGAGGGTTATGCAATCTTGTTCTATAAGGTTCAAGGACAAGGCGCTGGAACCCGTTCCAATCACTGTGATGAAGCAATTTTGCTAACATTTCTGTGGTGGGGAAGACCGCCGGATTTTCATGAGCAAATTTCAGAAGGAGGAGCAGGAATGGAGATGCGGAGCTTTCATTTTGAGCGAAAGCGATATCTGAGAGAACTTCATTATTACTATTTTGTGCTTTGTCGTAAAAGAAGAGAAAATTACTTTGCATATAGCATGCAGGCCGTATGATGAGCCTGTTTTCCGGTAGGGTGGGTGAAATCTTCTTGCACCATCCTTGAAAGTCATTTTGAGTTAAATCGAATTTCTCACGACTTCCCGGAACAGGGACTACATAATTCGGGGATATAAATGAACGATAGTCAAAAGAGGTGGGGAGAGTAGGTATGTAGTCTATGAAGGCTAAATTCAGAAGTTTAGAAGCGTATTCAATTTCATTCGGACTGATTTTAAATTGGGGAGCCTTATAGATATTTTCAATATAGGAAAGATAGAGTTTTTTTAAAGTGTACTTTTCTAGGGGATCTATCTTTGATGTTTCCACAGTACGGCAATAGAGGATGTAAGCAATCAATGAGATAGCTGTAGATTGAGGGGTAGGATCTTCGGACTCAGACTTAAGCATGCCTATTTTTTGTAAAATTGCCACTTCATTCTGTGTGTAAGGAATGAGTGTTGAAATAGACTTCCTAATAATCTCAAAAGCAAGGAAATATTTCTTTTGCGCTGTCAGGTGATATGCCCAATTGAGTTTTAGTTCCTTGTCTGTCGCGACTATTCCTTTGATAGGATCCACCGAATAAACATAATATTCTTGTTTTAGGCGAGGCTTGTTGCTGACATCATATTCCCTTGAGAAGGCACCTTTGATGAGGAAATATATTTTACCTTTAGCGAGAAGGGCTTTTCTATTTCCTTTAGCATCTTCCAATATAACATTAAGTGGAATGGCACCTACATTGCGAATGATGATATGGTCGGAAAGATGGTAGCCCTCCATTTGATCACAATGCGCAATATATCCCTTAGGTGTCTGTTCTACTGTGAAGGATAAGCTTAGGAATGGAATATCCAACTGTACAGGAATTCCTGCAGCATTTTTCCACAATACGCTTCTTATTGCTATTTCTAGGGGAAGGTGTTCCTTAAAAGGGTGTTCATCAGAGGAGAGGGGAACCATTTCTAACTGTTCCTTCCCTGAAATCTTATATATCTTTTCAATGACGCATTGATCATTCTCCTCTCTACCTAAAAAGAGATGCGAAACGATAAAATCTTGGTTCCTAATAGAGAATTCCCGTTTATTATCACTGAGTTTGCAGCCCCAAAATGTTTCTTCTTCCATATAAGGGTTGAAAGGCGTAAATACTTCAGCAGAAGGAAGCTGCATGCTAGTTATGACAGGTTTGTTGTCCTCTTTGAAATAAAGAAAGCAGCTTGAATCATAGATGAACATTTTCCTGGGGGAAACATCAATATAGTAACAATTGCTAGTATCCATCAATGCATTATAGGAACTCTTTTTGAATAGCTTCATGGTAGCGTTTGTGGAAAGGAAAGTAGAATCTACTACAACATTCCTCCGGTTGTTAATGAAGCACTCTCCGGTATAGAAATTGAGGCAGTATTTGTTGTCCTCAGAATACACAAAAGGGTATCCGCTTGTGTTCCATTCGAAGGTTGTTTTTACTCCATGGAGTTCTTCCAAGAGCGCATTACAAAAATTATTGGCTGACTGCTGATCGGATAGTACTTGTAGGATGAAACTTTCCAAAAGAGAATACACACTAGTTAACTCTAGGAGGGAGGATTCTGAGATTAGAAATGAAGATTTTTCTACCTCTAGTGAAATAGACTTATATAGAAAGTATGTTTTTATGATCTCAACTGCGACGCCCGGAATATTTCTCAAGCCTTGATTGTTTATAAATTCCATCAGAAGCATTTGGCGCAATTCACATTGGACCATAATGGAATCTTTTGAGATATCAATAGCTCTTTTAAGCCATCTATAGAAATCCGGAAATGGGATCGAAGCAAATTGTTTTTGGCTATTCACAATTCTTTCTAGGCAGCTTCCTAAATGGACATAAAAGCAAAATTTAATTAGATCCATTTGAGCATAAGAATGGGTAATTCCTTCAGCAATGAATTCGGAAAGCTTATATCCAATAGGGCGATAAGTCATAAGGGCTACTTCAAGAAAATCACTTTCGAGTAGCAAAATATGGAAAAGCGCACGTAGACCCTCTTCATTTAATAGCTCTCTATGAGTCATGAAAAAAGATAAGGCCCTAATAATTTGAGTTTCTGGATGGTGCTTATTGTTATCTCTATTCCCCATGGTTAACAGACCCATTAAATCGGCACATAACTCGACAGGGAGGTTGATTTTAAGTTTAAGAAATTCAGATACCTCATTTGAAAGCAACTTAGCATCATTTAGTTTATCTCCAAGTCCCGGCAACCTAGACATATCATAGAGCTTAGTGTATTCGATCCCTTCTCGAAGGTTGAAATTCTGGGCATCAAATCCTATGTTACAGTTCTTAGACTCTTTTTCATTTTCCTCTTCTATTTCGCCCACAGTGTAATTTAGTTTTATTGTAATACTTGTATCGCTCTCTTCTATTTCAAAGTACTTTTTAGGTCTATTGTCCAGTTCGTCTTCGTTCAAATCCTCTTCCATATCGCTTGAAAGATCATCTTTTATCTCTTCCATACTGACCATTGTTGTCAGTAAGCGCAGTTGTAATGCGATATCGCGATAAGCTAAAAAGTGGTCAGGCAGAATACCTGCTTCGGTTGCACACATCAAATAGACGAAGCGTTTTTGGTCATTAGCATTTTCTAATTCAGGATAGCTTTCAATAAGACGAAGACGTATCCCTTCATTTTTTAAATACTCATGGATGACTGCTGCTTCAGCGGGAGCCTCATCAGTCTGAAGCCATTGCTCAAATTCCATTTTATATAGGGGGATATCATGGCAATATGCCGGTGGGCTATTTCTAGTGAGCTCATCGGAAACAAAAAATTGTCTTTTTTTCGTAGGTTTAAAAGTGGAGTGAAAGTAATTTAAAAGAACAGAGCGGAGCTTTCTGTCTCGGGGGTGGTAATATGTGCAATGCCCTTCAGTGAAAGGGGTATGTATGTCGTGTAAGTAATTTTCCAGAAAATATGTTAATGGAAGTGAGCCTACAAGAGGTTTGAATTCAGGAATATTTTTACTCAATCTTTCGCATAGCATAAGACAGGTAAAAAAGTAGAGGGCAAGCTGCTTACGCATAGGAGCGGAATAAAGATCTGAACTAACAAAAGCGTCTCTTGCATTGTAGACTATAGCATGCAATTGGATAATCGCCAGTTTTGCTTCTTCTTCATTGAAATGATCCCAAAAACAGGTATTATCCGGCATCAATTCAGTGGGGAGGGGCAGGCTGCGTATGGTGTTTACTACAACCCACCAAACGGAGGTTGAAGTGGGTTGTGTTGAATCAATTTTATTGCATTTATTAATAAATTTTCTGATTTCTCCCAATTTATCAAGAAAAGCTTGGGGAGATTGGAAATCCTCTCTAGGTCTAATGGTGACGACTTTTGGAAGATTGAAATCATTTATGCAATCAGAACCGGCTTCTTCAATTGTCGCTATCTTCAAGTTTTTGATGATATAGTGGTCAGGGTTGTGAGAGTATTGAGGGTCAGTATGTTTATTAGAGAAGATCTCCACTTGAGCATCGATAAATTGAAAATATTCGCGCAAAGTATCATACGTCACTTCGAGCTCTTCATTACTGATAACGCCTGTCCTATAACATTCGGCAGTAATCTGGGCTAAGGAGATGCCTGCATGCTCCATGAGGATTTGATTATCTTCCTGGTCTTTCAAGTCTTCTTTGATGGTTTGGTGGAATGTGCATAAGCTTTGAAAAGCAATGTCATAGAGAGTCCTATTAAAAATAGAAGGTTCCGTAAAGTAATTCATGGCTGCTTTAATGGAAGCCCATGTGCAGATAGGGCTATTTTGTAAGGCCATTGTATTTTTTGGATCTGGCGAAGAAGATATCACCCCATCCAGCTTGTTTTTTTCAAGGCTATACAAGTCCAACTCTGTATAGTCTGTAGGGGATGTATTCAAAGGGTTTTTAAGAACCCAGTTCATTTCGTATTGAACCTGCAAGTAATAATCGGAGGTTAGGGTTTCTTTTGAAACACCTTCTTTTTTACTGTAGGATTGAACAAAGAGCCTGTCATCTACAAATATATGAAAATGCCATTTGTCCGCTCCGGCGCCTATGTTAAAAGTCATCTCATCAAATGTGTTCTTTCCGCGATAGACAATGAGTTGCTGTGTACTATGTCCGGAGGGATCGCCTATCCAGCCTGTCTCAATGAGAAGGAAGTCATTTTCTACCTTCAGTTTAGCAATATATTTAGTGACAGTTGCTTTATAATGACTTGAAGAGGGAGATGTCCCGAGCTCTTGCTGGAATTCATATTGTAAAGCGATAGCTTTTTTAAAATCTTCAAAGCCTTTAGTTACTACAAAGGGAGGAGTATATGTTTCAAGAAATTGGTGTAGATATTCTATTACATTGTGCGCATTATTACCCGCGAACCTACTTTTGTTAATGAGTGTTTCTACGAGAATATGTGCGAAAGAGTTTTCTGTAATTCCTTTCGAAAATTTGGGGTCGTTCAATAAAGATTTCGAGTCAGTATCCCTAGGAACAATATGTCTTCTTAATTCTTCCAAAGGTTGTGTCCAAGAAGGAAACAACTCAGCAGAACGTTTTTCATGAGTCGCTGCAACGTCTTTGGCAAAGGCTTGTATACTTGGTAGTTCGGGTGAGTCGGAGGGAAGATTAGAACTTAATGCAGTTAAATAAGTGAGAAGATCTTTTTCTTGGCGCCAGCGGACTGTTTTATCATTGGAAAGATTATTAGTGATTTGATGGATAGCATTACGTATAAAATCATTGTCAACGTCAGAGCCGCCTGTCGTATTTCTAGGATGGATACTGGAAGTGCTGGATGAGTTAACTTGAAGATTTTGGTTTATAACTGTCATTTAAATACTAGTGTTTAAATTTTTAAAGAACAGATAATAGCATTACTATATATAATTAGCATTAATTATTGTGTTTTAGTTTTAATTATTTACAATAACCACAGTATTACTTAGTCTTTTTTGCAAAAATTCCCAGCCAGCATAATCCGTGGGAATTTTTGCATTGTTTTCTCAACCAAAGCGAGTTTCGGAAGAAGTCTAATAATTACTTCCAGCAATTTATAATGGATTTAATATCACCTCTAAGTTCTTTCGGAATATTTTCAGAATTTCCAAAAGAGATGAAGGCCTCTCTCTCAGCGGGAGAGCGCAGCCCCTCGCAGCAGAGAATTAAGTATTCGGCGAATAACAGGTACTGGCGAAGATCGAGTCCACGTAAAATCTCCCAGCATGCCTGTGCAACTTCTTCATCTTCCTCAAAAGCTACAAGAGCGATCGCGGCTCTTTCGTTATCTTCATTGTAGGGTTTGCTGCGCAGTACTCTAAGTAAGAAATCTTTAGCAGGTTCGCCTATGTGCCATAGTGCACTGATGGCTACGTCTTCATTAAAGAAATCATGTTTGCCAATAGATTCGAAGAGGGCAATGATGGCCCTTTTGTCGCCGATCTTCTGGAGACAGGCCAAGGCATGCTCGGGCGCTAGTCCGTAGCCGGGGAATAGAGGGTCATAAAAATCTTCGCTATTGATCAACTCAATTAAAGAAGGAACGATAGCATGTTTTTCAGCAACAATAGCCTCTACTTCTACTTTTGCATGGGGATCTTCAGCTAGGATAAGATCTGCGATAAGTTGTGGGTACTTATTCTTTGGAGATTTAATTTCGTATACTTCCTTCAGATTCTTATAGGCTTCTCGTGCTGCCGCAACGCGTTCTGCATCAGGACCGGTGAGTAGGCTGATGGCTAGGTTTTGTAGCGTTTTTGCTTCTTGTGCCGCTAGCTCTTCAATGCGTTCAAGATCAAATTCCTCCATTACGCCCACGCCATTATTGCGATAATATTCAATCATGGTTGAAAATTGACCAGCAAAATGGCTATCGCGATGCATGACAATGGCGGCATCTATTTCATAATTTAATGGAAAATTCCCGGGCTCTTCTTCAGAGTAAAATTCTTGGGTCATATTTTTCTAAGTTGTTTATTATTAATATATTAAAGGAATAGCCCTGCGTTATAGCTAGAGCGCACAAAGGGACCGCAATACATGTTTTGGACTCCGATCGATTTGCCAAAGGATGCATAGCGCTCAAATTGTTCAGGCGTGACAAACGCTTTCACTAAAAGTTTGCGTCTATTCGGCTGCAAATATTGTCCGATGGTGATTGTATTGCAGCCAGCTTCTTTCAAGTCTCTGATTGTATCAAAGACTTCTTCTTCAGTTTCGCCCAACCCTACCATAATGCCTGATTTGACAAGCATTTTGGGGAGGATTCTGTGGCTGCCGGCAAATGCTAGAAGCTGCAAAGTCCGGTCGTAAGTCGCCCTATGCCTTACGCGTGGAGTGAGTGAGCGGACTGTTTCAATATTGTGGTTAAAGACTTCAGGCTTTGAATTAAGAACGGTAAGCCACGCCTCTTCTGAACCGCCCAAATCGGAGACTAAAAGCTCGACTGTCGACTGGGGGCAGTAAGCCCGCACTTGAGCAACAATATCTACTAAGTGCTGCGCTCCGCCATCGGGCAGGTCGTCGCGTGCTACCATTGTTATGACAGCATGTTTGAGGCCTAATTCCCGGACAGAATCGGCTACACGTTGCGGTTCCTCAGGGTCTAATGGCGGCGGTGTTTTTGAGGTGGCGATATCACAAAAGCCGCACGCACGAGTGCATTCGCGTCCCATTACCAAAAAAGTTGCGGTATTGTGCGACCAACATTCCCAACGGTTAGGGCATTTGGCCTCTTCGCAGACTGTATGCAGCCGATGTTTGTTGATGACCCCATCGGTTTTTGCCAAATCGGTACTGCTGGGGAGCTTGCGGTGCAGCCAGGGGGGGAAGCGGCCCGGATTGACAGCCCCATCAGGATTTTCTGCATAAGGATGGGAGGGCAGGACATTTAGCCGGCTTTTTCTTACCACAGGACTGACGTCACAAGACTCTGTACCAGACATACATTTACTTCTTTTTAGGAGGTAGGTGAAGGGGCGTATTGTTTGCGATGAGGGCAGCTTCCAGCCATGCTTCTGCAATGGTAGGATGGGCATGGATAGTTTCAGTAATGCTTTCCAAAGTGAGTTCGTTCGCTACGGCGACAGCCATTTCTGCAATCAGGGCAGAGGCTTCATGCCCTACCACCTGTGCGCCAAGGATTTGGTGGGTCTTTTTATCAAAAACGACTTGAGCAAAGCCTTCTGTTTGGATTGTCGCTTGCGACTTTCCTAAAGCAGTGAAAGGGAAAGAGCCGAGGGCTGCTTGATATCCTTGTTCAAGCGCTTTTTCTAAGGAGAGACCCACAGTGCCTATCTCGGGTGTGGTGAAAATTACGGATGGTACCGCGTTGTAATGCATCACTGCTTCAGCGTCGCCTGTAGCGTGGCGTGCTGCTACAATACCTTGGTGCGAGGCTACGTGGGCAAGCCATAGGGTTGAAGAAATATCGCCAACGGCGTAGATGTTCTCCACAGATGTCTGCATGTGTTCATTGACCTCTACTATGCCGTTGTCTTTGATTAGAACACCCACATTTTCCAGACCGATATTGCGCACATTCAAAGAGCGTCCCACGGCAACCAATGCTATATCGGCTGCGATAGGCTCCTTATCTTGAATGCGGACGCTAACGCCCTCGGCTATATCATCTATACCTAATACCTTTGCGCCGGTATGGATTTTTATCCCTTTACGTTCATAGGCTTTAGTCAAGGTGGCGGACACAGCAGCTCCTTCCATAGGCAGGATCGAAGAAAGCATTTCGACAATCACAACTTCTACATTGAAAGCATTGAAGAGGGAGGCAAATTCGCAACCAATAACCCCGCCGCCGATGATGACAATTTTTTTTGGAAGTTTTCTAAGTTCCAATAGTGCAGTGGAATCGAGGATTTTCTTATTATCGCAAGGAAACGCAGGAATGTTCTTAGGTTCTGAACCTGTCGCAACAATGATCTTCTCCGCTTCGATCACAGCATTGTCCTTTCCATTGACACGAATCTCATGTTTGCTTGAAAGCTTGCCGTAACCACGGAACAAAGTAATATTATTCGATTTGATCAAACCTTCCAGACCTTTGCGGACATTCCCTACGACCTTGTCTTTACGGTCTATCATTTTGGAATAATCGTAGGTGACAGGGCCCACTTTGATACCAAAGTCTTCCGCTTGTTCGATGCGGTGCAGAAGTTCAGCCGTAGCAATAAGGGCTTTGGAAGGAATGCACCCACGATTGAGGCAAGTGCCGCCGAGTTCATTCGGTTCTATTAACGCTACAGATTTGCCGGCTTGGGCTGCACGAATAGCTGCAGGGTATCCACCGGTGCCGCTGCCTAACACAACGATATCAAATTTAAGTTTTTTATCCATGAAATCCTCATCTTTTAACGCTATGATAAACGTTGCTTAATTGTCGGCAAAACGAATTTGTTTAGCGGGGTTGAATGCAATTCCAAAATTTCCACGGCACCTCCATCCGCAGTAGAAAGCAATGCCCCGGGTGGGGGACCAAGGTGCACGTAAAGAGATAAAAGGTTTGCCTCCATGAAGAGCAAGATAGATCCCGCCATAATCAAAAGGGTATTCCGTCGCTTTCTTGTTTTCTTTTGAGCACAGAGTTAGTCCGCGGTCGCTGCATTTGAATAAAGTGAAGGCCGGATTATGTTTGTCGGCACTGCCAATCACATAAAAAGTGAAGTTATGCAGCGGGTTGCGCAGCCACCAAGCTATGAATTTTTGGGTTGTGTTGGGTTCACAGACCCGAAAATGAGCATGCGGGCCTTCGCCATAAATGCCGTCATCATCGTTTCCAAATAGAGCCCATAAGATCCAACCATCGATATCTCCGTTTCTAATACAGCATTTATGACGCGGAATAATCTGATAAAGAGGGCTAGGATTTTGGCAATTTCGGGAAGCTGTACAGCAAGAAGAACATAAAACTAAAAAAAAGAGACAAATTTTGTGTCGAAATATTGTCAATAAAATTAATTTTCTGGCAAAGTTAGGTTTCATATGATAAGGCCGCCATGAGTCCAGTACCGAAACATAAACTGTGTTGGCAGTGCGAGGGCAACATTGATTTTACACAAGATCATTGCCCGTATTGTGGCGTTTACCTTAATGTCGAGAGCAATTTTGCAGCTGCTTCCGAAGAACATACGTTTACACCTCCTTACAGATTGCCTAACATACAGGAAAATGAAAGCGGTGACAATGCTAATGTAGAAGCAATTCAACCTGGAATTATCGACTATCTCAAACCTTTGTTATTGCTTTTGTTAGGATCTACGTTATCCATCTTTGCTTTGATGCTATATCTTTTCAGTTCAAATGGCGTGCTGACACTGCAGTGGAATGCTGACGTGTGGTATCTATATCTCGTTATTTCTGTACCACTTTTGTGGGCAGGGTGGAGAGCCTTGAATCACGCCGATTTAGACCCATAATCTTCTGGGTAGATCCCCGTTTGGATCAGATCAATTTATTTAGTCGTAAAGAATAAGGAAGTTCACGGATGTCAATGGCATCCGCGGCAATAATCCATTATTGCCGGCGAATGCCATTGTATCCGAAGAATTATTCAGCCTCGTCTTGGCCGCAGCACTTTTTGTACTTTTTGCCGCTGCCGCAAGGACAAAGGTCATTGCGTCCAGTTTTTGGGCCGGCGACAACAGGCTGCTCAGTTGAGGATTGCGCGGACTCGGAAACCTGCTGTTCCGAGGGCTGTGCATCCATCTCGTCTGCAAGAGAACGCTGGGTTTCCAACTGAAGTCTGCGGAGCAGCATATCGATAGGAGGGGCTTCCTGTAATACGATTTGGAAACGGAAGAAGCCGTTAGCGATATCTGCGTAGAGATTCTTGCTGTATTCCTCAAACATTCTAAAAGCTTCATGTTTGAATTCAAGCAGAGGATCCCTATTACCTAAAGAGCGTAAGTTAACTTCCGCGCGGAGATGGTCCATAGCGAGAAGGTGCTCTTGCCATAGTTCATCATTTTTACGGATCATCAAGTTACGGATAGCTGCTTCAGCCGGTGGAGGCGCGCCCGGTGCGAGAAGGTGCGTGGGTACTTTGCCGTTTTCCCTCTGAATTTTTTCATGGAAAGCTTTGATAATGACTTCAGCAGCCATTCCTTCCAATTCTTCAGCATCTGCACGGTCGATATCAAAATAGTTTTCCTCAAAAGTAATAGGGAAGTGCTGCATCAGGAAAAGTCTGAAACCTTCAGGATCCCAACCGCCTTCTTCGGCACGGCTACGGAAATGATTCATGGCTGCGTGATTGCAAGCAGTCTGAATGACTTCTTCAGCTAAGCTAATAATATCGTTTGTATGAAGGATATCATTACGGAAAGCATAGATCTCTTGACGTTGTTTGTTCATAACATCGTCATAGTCGATTGTATGTTTGCGGACAGTGAAGTTGCGCTGTTCGACTCTTTTTTGAGCTGTCTCTATGGATTTATTTAAAATCGAAGCTGAAATAGGCTCGCCTTCGGGCGGGCGGAATCTTTGCAGGATAGAGGTGATGCGCGGCGAAGCGAAAAGGCGCAGTAGCTGGTCTTCAAAAGAAATGAAGAACTTGGATGAGCCTGGGTCGCCTTGACGTGCAGAACGGCCTCTAAGCTGCCTGTCGATACGTCGTGACTGGTGCCGGGTTGTACCGACGACATGTAGTCCGCCTAAGGTGTTGATTCCATCGCCTAGCTTGATGTCCGTTCCGCGGCCCGCCATATTGGTGCTGATTGTGATAGCGCCTTGTTGACCAGCGTTAGCAATGATTTCCGCTTCTTTTTCATGATATTTAGCGTTTAGGATCGTGTGCGGTAGATTGTTTTGCTTGAAGATCCTTGAAAGTTTTTCAGAGACTTCAACCGACTCGGTACCGATAAGGATTGGGCGGCCTTGAGTATGGACATCGCGTATTTCCTTAAGGATAGCGTTATACTTTTCCCTTTCGGTCATATAGATCTCATCGTTAGCATCATTGCGGATGCAAGTCTTATGAGTTGGGATGACAAGGACGTCCAGTTTGTAAATAGACTTCAATTCGCCGGCTTCCGTACCTGCTGTTCCGGTCATACCTGCAAGCTTCTCGTACATACGGAAGAAGTTTTGCAAGGTGATAGTAGCGTAGGTCTGTGTCTCTTCCTGGATCTCCACACCTTCTTTAGCTTCGATCGCTTGGTGAAGGCCATCGGAAAAACGTCTGCCGGGTTGAGGACGGCCGGTGTTCTCGTCGATGATGATAATTTTACCTTCCATGACAATATAATCGACGTCTTTTTCCATCAGGATGTGGGCGCGCAGAAGTTGGCGCAAATTATGAGAGCGCTCTTTACGCAAAGCGTCGTCTGCTTGGACGGCCAGTTTGCGTTGGACTTTCGCTTCAGGATCCAAAGAGGTGTCTTCGTCGATTTTATGATATTCTTCGCTGATATCCATCATAACGAAGTCATTAGCATAATCTTCGCCGGAAATATCCTGCCAAGCCTGTGATCCTTTATCAGTGAGTTCGAAGTCGCTTGTCTTCTCATCTACTGTTAAATACAGCTCAGCTAAAGTTTGGGCTTTCTCTTGTTTATTCGTGTCGGAATAATAATAGAGATCCCAGTTATCAATGGCGGCGCGGAGGTCAGGGTTCTCTTTCGCTTTTTTAACGATTTTATTGCGAGGATTGCCTTTGCCGACAAGCCATAGCTTACGCAGAGCTTCATCTTCTTCGGCTAGCTGTTCCTTAGAAATCCCTTGAGTTTCCCTCGTTTCATCGCCAAGGAGCTTGCCTTTTTCCAGGACTTTACGAGCGTCATTACCCCAACGGTTGCATAGGTCGCGCTGCATTTTAACCAATTCAGCCACACGGTCTTTCAATTGATCGTACATCTGACGGCTTTCGGGGACAGGTCCGGAAATAATCAGGGGAGTTCTGGCTTCGTCGATAAGGATAGAGTCAGCTTCGTCGATGATGGCAAAGAAAAAGCCGCGCTGGACCTGGTCTTCCTTGCGCATTGCCATCGAGTTGTCGCGTAAGTAATCAAAACCGAATTCAGCGGCCGTTCCATAGAGCACGTCACATGCGTATAAAGCGTGCTTTTGGTCGAGCTGCACGTCATTAGTCAGAGCGCCTGTCGTGAGCCCTAGCCATCGTAAAACAAAACCTACCCATTCGCAGTCGCGTTTGGCTAGATAATCGTTCACGGTAACAAGGTGCACAGGCCTGCCTGTCAGAGCGTTCAGGTACAAAGGCATCAAGGCGGTCAGGGTCTTACCTTCGCCTGTCTGCATTTCTGCGACAGAACCTTTATGTAAGGCGATTGCGCCGATCAGCTGCACGTCAAAAGGAACCATGTCCCATTTCTGGTTATACCCGGAGACGTGTACTTCAGTCCCGCATAAACGGCGGCAAGCATTCTTAACGACAGCAAAAGCTTCAGGGAGTATTTGGTCTAATGTCTCGCCTTTCTTCAGACGGACTTTAAACTCTTCCGTTTTGGCTATTACCTGTTCGTCGCTTAGCTGCTTTAGCTTTTCGTCTTCCGCGTTGATTTGCTCTACCAGCTTACGGTAGCTACGCACTGCTCTGTCTTGAGCACTGCCAAAAATCCATTTTAAAAAATCAAACATGGTTTCACTTTGATTAACTTAGAGGTATTGTAGATAGTTTAGTGGAGAAATCCTTATATTTCAAATTTATCCACCAAATATGGCTTTAAATATTGAAAAAAACAGCATAGAAGCCAGCGCACCGGCAGGGACTGTCACGATCCAGGAAATAATAATATCGCGTGTGGTGCTCAAATCTAGCGCTTCAAGTCCGCGGGCTAGGCCTACACCTAAAACAGCTCCTACTAACGTATGTGTGGTAGAGACGGGAAGGCCAAGGCGGGAGGCGATAAGGATAGTGACGGCGGCGCCGAATTCTGCTGAGAAACCTCTGGAAGGGGTTAACTCCGTAATTTTTTTACCGATAGTTTCAATCACGCGCCAGCCCCAGGTCGCTAAGCCGATAACAATGCCTAAACCGCCCAAAGCTAGCAGCCAGCCGGGGATAGGGGCATTTCCGATGACGGCATGTGCATTGATGGCTCCAATACCGGCAGCTAAAGGGCCGATTGCATTCGATACATCATTGGCGCCATGGGCAAAAGCCATCAAGCAGGCGCTCAGTGTCTGCAAATAGCCGAAAACTTTTTCCACTGCCTTAAACTGCGAGCAGTCAGGAGTGGCGGTCATTTTTAAGGATGACGAAAGGTGGTCGATCTCCTCTAGAAGCAGGGCGGTACGGTAGTTGACCTGCTGGTCTGTCGTTTCCCTTAGCCTATCCAAATGTTTGCGTGCTTTTTCCAATTCGGTGACAATCTCCGGCGCGTAGGGTGAACTAGCCGTCGGAATCGTGGAAGGGACGCTGATATTCCGTACAAATAGCCATGCAAAGATAGAGGAAGCTAAGGAGATCGCTAGGGTGATGGCACCCGAAAGGCCCAGAGAGAGTGACGTATTAATGCCTTTGAAAAGAAGTATCGAACACAATACACCTACAACGACAAAAACAAGGAAAGGGGTGATCTTTTTGGCCGCTTCCAAGGGGTTACGGCTGAAGAATATCCTGCGGCGCAGGAAATTGAAGATGATATAGCTGAAGAAGCCGCCGATGAGGGGAGAGATAATCCAGCTGGTGACGATGTAGCCCAAGTTATCCCAATAAATAGCGTCTATGCCGCCGGCAACAATACCGAATCCCACCATTGCACCTACTATAGAGTGCGTGGTGGAGACAGGCCAGCCAAAATAAGAGGCTAGCTGCAGCCAAGCGCCAGAAGCGAGCAGTGCGGCCAGCATACCATAAACAACTAAATGGTAATTGTCCTGAAAAATAGAGACATTGACAATTCCGGACTGCATAGTCGCACTGACATTGGAACCGAAGAAGTAGGCGCCGGAAAATTCCAATACAGCTGCAATCAACACTGCTTTGCGCAAAGTAAGGGCTCCTGAACCCACAGAAGTACCCATAGCGTTGGCAACATCGTTTGCTCCTATGCTCCAAGCCATATAAAAACCTGAAGTGAGGAGCAAAATAAGTAATATCAAATCAACAGACATGCAATTCCTTTTGAAATCTCGTATTATTTAAGCTCTAAGGTCATCCTGACCCGATTGGCTAGAGCTTCTGAGATGTTGGCAATTTCTCCGACCTTCTCAAAAATGTTTTGCCAGAGGAAAAACGTGCTCACAGAGAGCTCATTTTCTGAGTTGAAAAGTAAGCTAAGCAGTTTCCTTTGAATCATATCAGCCTCATGTTCCGTAAAGGCTACCCTTTCGACCATCGTTATAACTTTTTCTGCCTCTACACCCCCAAAAGAGGATTCTAATAAGTCGTGCAGTTCCTTGATAATGTTTAATGCTTCATCAAAGCACTCAAGGTTTTTCTTAAGAAAAGCATCGAATACCTCTTTCCAACCAGGAAAAAAAGTCAGCTCTTTCAGCGAGCAAAGTACGGAGATATCTTCCGCGTTGTCAGCAAGAGTATCCTGCATTGAGAGGATTTCAAGCAATTGTCCTCTGTTGATCGGCATAAATAAGCTTTTAGGAAGGTGGTTGCGGATGTCATTTTTTGTCCTATCCGCTTCATGTTCATAGGACTGGATTTCTTGGCAGACGGCGCGCACTTGCGGAAGGTCTTGATTGTATACAGCTTCAAACAGAGTTGCAAGCTTATGTACGCAATGGGCGACTTCTTCCATATGCTTACGCAAAGGAGTGAAAGGTGATCTAGCGAAAAGATTGGCTATAGAACGCATATGGGTGCTCCGGAGGATGGAAGCACGGAGTATACATAAAAATTATTTCGAAGAAAAGAGAGACCCTTCTTAAATAATAGATTTCGTATCCGGATCAAAAGTAGGTTTTTCAGTATTTACCAGAGTGTGACCTTCAAATTCTGATAACTGGAAAATGTAATCCGTATAGATATCGGCTTTCTCAAGATATTCCTCTACTGTGGGAATGGAATTATAGGCACGGGTAGTAATGGATTCCCAAATTAACTCAATGCCCGACTTACTATCCGCGTGGCGGACTATTTCATTAAACATAGCCCAATCTTCTTGCATCTTTGTTATTTCACAAAACTGAGTATAGCGTTTAACTAGTACTTCCCTTTTTAGGAGATGAGCGGTATCTAAATAGCGGTTGATAAAGCCTTGTAAGTGAAATCCCTCTTTTAAGGATATTTGCCTTAATAGATCAAACTCAAGATGCGCAGGCGCTTTGAATCCTAGATCATCCAATTCTTTATGAATAATATTTAACGTATAATTAATAATACGTTCTTTCGTAGCATATTGAACTTTAGGCAGGTCTTCCGATTTTGCACCTTTAAATTTTAATACCGGAATGATGGAATAATCTTTATTTTTTAAACTGATAAGCTTGCAGATTGCTATTTTTATTTTGTCTAGTAAACCGTCCTTATAGACGTTTAGTTTTTCTCTTACTTTATCGGGTAGATGTCGATCGATAAAGAAATTAAGATAATCTAACGAAGTACCATAACCCATATAAAATTCCTTGGTTAAATTATATTTTAATATTTAAACTTTAATAGTTAATTAAGATTAGTTTTAGAGATAGTTAATTTTAAATTACAATTTTAATTTTAGTAAGCCCAAAGAACGCAGAGAAGCTCCGCCCAGCAAGAAGCTGTCTATAGTATTGTTTGTGAAGTATTTTTTGAACGCAGAGACGCAAAGATCGCAGAGAAGCTTCGCCCCGCATTAGGCTATCAGTGACATGGTTGTTTTCATTCCGATCTCACATCGCCGCGGTCCCCCGCGGGCCCGCGTCGCCGACGTTGACATGCTCGCTTACGCGATCACGTCAAGGATAACAAGACACTCCATAGAAAAAACAAAATCGTGGTTTTCACAGCAGAAACAGGTTTGTTAACTTAATGGATAATAGCATAACCGGAACGAGTTGTTTCCAATTAGGTTTATCCTGCAAAAATCCTGAATAAATTCTGTGTAGTGTAAATGTTTGACGTGATCGCGTAAGCGAGCATGTCAACGTCGGCGCCGCGGTCCCGCGGGGGGCCGCGGCGATGTGAGATCGGTATGAAAACAACCATGTCAGTGATAGCCTAATGTGGGGCGGAGCTTCTCTGCGATCTTTGCGTCTTTTAGCTAAAAAAAATTCTACACACACTATCTATCCACAACATCATGAACAAAGATGGACTTTTATAATCTTTTATGGACAATTAGGGTGTTTTCTATCCCCGAAAAGACAACACAAATACATGAAAGAACTCCTGCTTGAGGTCAAGTCATTAACGACCGAACTCTACATAAACGATACGCCCCAAAAAGTTGTCGATGAGCTGACGTTTAACCTTTATAAAGGGAAAACTCTCGGGCTTGTAGGCGAATCGGGCTGCGGAAAATCTATGGCAGCCCTTTCACTCATGCGTTTACTTCCCGATCCACCTGCCCTTCCTTCGCGGGGCGAAGTGATGTACCGCGGAAAAAACCTGCTGACAATTTCCGAAGATGAGCTGCGCAGGATCCGTGGAGCCAAAATGGCCATGATATTCCAAGATCCCACCACAGCACTCAATCCTGTTTACACCATAGGCGAGCAGCTTATGGAAGTAGCGTTATACCATTTGGATGTTTCACAAGATGAAGCATATGAGAAAGCCTTAAAAGCCCTTCTAGAAGTAGGCATACCCTCGCCCGAAAGACGTTTAAACGATTTTCCACATCAGCTTTCGGGAGGAATGCAGCAGCGCGTTATGATCGCTATGGCTTTGATCTGCGAGCCGGATATTCTTATTGCGGATGAGCCTACAACAGCTTTAGATGTAACGATCCAAGCACAGGTATTGGAGTTAATCAAGCAGCTCCAGCAGAAAAATGGCATGGCTGTTCTGATGATTACACATGACATGGGTGTAATAGCCGAAGTAGCTGACGATGTCATAGTGATGTATGCAGGCAAAGGGATTGAAAGGGGGACAGTGTTGGATATCTTCGACCACGCATCCCACCCCTATACACAAGCCTTATTTCGTGCAAGGCCTGTACTATCCCATGCAAAAGAAAGCCTGGTTGCTATACCAGGGACAGTGCCTCCGTTAGGAAATTATCCTGGAGGATGCCATTTTCATCCACGCTGTCCCTATGCTATGCCGATGTGCAAAAAAGGCGAGGTACCTTTCTTTAAAGCAGAAGGCACAGAAGAGCATACAGCAAATTGTTGGCTGTTAAGAAAGGATACCCCTTTATGAATCACCCTTTATTTTCAGTAAAAAAACTAAGGAAATATTTTCCTGTCACTGCCGGATTATTGCGTAAGCAAGTGGGCTTGATTAAAGCTGTGGATGGTATCGACATCACTATCCAGAAGGGAGAGATCGTCGGAATGGTAGGTGAGTCTGGTTGCGGTAAAAGCACAGCTGCGCGCTCTTCCATCCGCCTTATCGAGCCTACTTCAGGCGAAATACATTTTGATGGGCGTAATGTCATGGAGTTTAATAGCAAAGAGCTGAAAAATTGGCGGCGTTCTGTTCAGATGGTTTTTCAAAACCCTTTCTCTTCTCTCAATCCACGTAAGACAATTGCTGAAAGCATAGGTGAGGGGTTGGAGTACCATAATTTAGTTGCAAGCCGCCAAGAGCGTAATGATTATGTTGTCAATGTATTGGAAAAAGTAGGCCTTACCTCCGCAGCACTTAACCGCTATCCTCATGCCTTTTCCGGAGGGCAGCAGCAGCGTATTTGCATTGGAAGGGCAATTGCACTGAATCCATCTTTAGTGGTTTGTGACGAAGCTGTTTCCTCTCTGGATGTCTCGGTGCAGGCTCAAATATTGAATTTGCTCTCAAAACTTAAAGAAGAAATGGGATTAAGCTATCTATTTATAGCCCATGACCTGGCGACAGTGCGCCATTTTTGTGATAAAGTGATTGTGCTATATTTGGGACAAGTGATGGAGGAAGGATCTGCAGATGCTTTATTCAACCGTCCACAGCATCCTTATACCCAAGCCTTATTGTCGGCTGTGCCCCCTGATCACCCTCAGGAGAAGAGGAAAAGGATCAAACTCAAGGGAGAAGTGCCTTCTGCACTGAACCCGCCTTCAGGCTGCCCGTTTAGAACGCGTTGTCCTTATGCCCAACCTCAATGCGCATTAGATATACCAATCCAAACAGCGGGTGAAGGACATACCTATAAATGTATATTGGAACCGAATAGGGATATTTCGTAGTTTAAGTTTGCATGCATGCTTGCAGCAACCTTTACTACATCTATTGCGATCTCATTTTCAAAATCTGCAAAAAAACTGTCTTGCTGGAAAATAGCCATGGCTATCAACGCTTGATCAAATCCGGTAGGGGATTTTTCTTTAAGAATTCTCTCCAAGCTGCCGCTAAGTAGAGGATAGATCAGACTTAAATAATTTGCTGTGAATGCATTAAATAGATGTAATTTTTCTCGGTATCGGTCGTCCACTTCCATCAGCCTTTGCGAGATCCAGTAATGAACTTCGGAAATAGAATCGTAGTCAGTGTAAGTATTGAAGAAATTATCAATAACAGCTTTCTCTTCCTCATTAAGACTTCTATTGTTTCCCGCTTCTACAATAGCACTAGAATGTTCTTTTAAGGTCAGGATCAGCTTATCTTTGTTTAGATTGAAAGCTTCTTTTCGCTTTTGAATCCACTCTTTAGCTTTTTGATAATATTTTCCTTCAGGCAATAGGGCCGCAGCTAAAATCTGTTGCTTAACTTTCAATTCTTCTTGATTTACAAAAGCTTTCGATAACGTAATACCGCCTGTATATTGCGATGGCGCGGGAAATCCCGTCTGATAGACTGAAAGTGTACATTTCACGTCGATAAGTTTTCCAAAGGCACCCCCATTTTTGCACTGAAATACCCCTGTCAAGACTCTAACCTCTCCCGGAAATGTGCAAACAGTCTGACGTGCATGGACAAAATCCTGAGAAACTTGCACATCATCCCATAATTTCTGAATAGGTGCATTTCTCACTGCTGAAATGGCAGGTTTCAGTCCTATGCTTTCCTTAAGTAAGGAAATAGCTTTCATACGGAATAAGTCTTCTTCGTGTACGCTAAACTTATGGAGCTCTAAGTTCTCAACGAAAATTGATTGGACAGCCCCATTCATTTTACGTTGATCTGGGCTGAAGTTCGTGGAACTCGTTAAGGGGGAACGGGGTAACTCGATCTTACGATTTAACATAAGTGAAGCATCATTGATGTGCTGGGGCACACTCAGCAAATCAACAAGTTTATTATACTCCTTAATGCCCTCAATAATTCGTGCAGCCAATTTTCGTTGATCTGCATCTCCTCCCTGGAAATCCTTTATCAAGGGCAATATTGTAGAAACGGAGTCTAATACTTGGTGTATAGAACGCTGTAATAAGTCCCTGGAGGGTTTTTCTTCGAAAAAACAGCCGCGGGCATACTCAAAAATTCTTTTTACAAGGGAAACGGGAGAACTTTTCTCTAAGATCTTCTTAGTCAAGCTCTCTAAATTTTGAATTACCTCTTGAAGCTTCTCACTCATAATACCCATAAAATAAAACTAAGCTTAATAAAACTGACATTATCATTTCCAATTGTTAATTTCCCACAAAGGCATTGAAATAAATACCTGTAGAATAGGGAAATCATTTTTTAGATAGTGTTTGGCTTAATTTATCTAACACTTTCTCGCATACGTTTTAGAAGATACGAGATAGAAGCGAGTAAAAATATGCGGCTGGCTTTGTTATAACTTGCTTTGGTTGAACTCTAGGAGCTACCTCCAAGAGTTCATGTGCTAGGCTTCCGGCAAGGTTTCAGGGGGTTGAACTCCCAGGAACGCTTTCCCGGGGGCCGCTATAATTTTAATCTCGGTGTCGGGCTGCAGCTCATAGGTGTTGCCGCGTTCACTAGAGTTCAGGATGCTAATGAGGTCGCCACGCTTAAGATGGGCAAAAGCACGTTGGTGCTGAGGAAGATTGTTTATTTTATCCCCATTGATTCTTTTTTTGCCATCCGGGCCGCAAAGATAGTAGGCAGTCCCTTGGTGGCTTTCGAAAGGAGGAGAGATGACGCGGTAGAAGTTAGGTTGGGCTTCCGGCCATGCAGCGTCTGGTGCTTTGAAGAGGACATAGCTCATTTTTAGGGAGCTTAGATTGATGGAGGCGGCACGCTGGATTTCGCTGACGAGGAAAGGTTTTTCCATTTCGCGTTGAGCGTAACAGGGCGAATCTTGGCGCTCTAACGCTGGGCACGGTCCTTTGAAAAGGCAAGGTGCCTGGATGGACATTCCTTTTTCGACGAGCGAGTCTCTAACTTTGAGAAGGGCACGGTTGGGGAGATGCAGGGGGCTGTCTACAAGGAGTAAATGACCGTTCGGTGATAATAGAGAACTGATATTGCGCAGCCAAGAAGTAGCAGCGGCATTGTTCTTCTCCATATCGGGGAACATTTCCCTTAGAGCATGGGCTACGATAATGAGATCGAATTTACCTTCGATTTTCTTCAATGGCTGGCGGCAGTCGCCTTGACGTACAGTGACTGGCAGTCCATAACGACCGCAAATTTGAGCGCCCCAAAGGAGGGATTCCAGGTTTTTATCGATAGCGATGACTTCTTCAGCGCCGTGGCGCAAAGCCGCAAACGAGAAGGCGCAAGGACCTGCACAGAGGTCTAAGACTCTTTTAGGAGGTTCGGGAATTTCATTAATCAGGCTTAAGCCTTGCTGATAATGGATAATCCAATGGTAAAGAGTATAGGCGGCCAGAAGGCTTTTATCAGAAAAATAGTCTTCGCCGAGGAGCGAGTCGCCGTCGAAAATACCGTTTTGCATTTCACGGACTTTATTGACAACGCCGCGGAATTCACGTGTCTGCAGGCGGTCTTGGGGTCCATAGATCTCTAGCTTGCGGCGCCACTGATTGAGGAGGATAGGAATAATATTGTCTAGATCGGGGGTGGGTTGTTTGCGCGGTTTCATTGAAACACCGCCATACGTTCTTTTTCGCCGAGGGCTTTCCACGATCCGACAGGAATGTTGCCTAAGAGTAGGCCGCCTAGGCGAATACGTGTCAGGCTGATCACATTGAGTCCTGCGGCAGCGGCGAGGCGTCTTACTTCGTGTTTCTTCCCTTCGGAGACAGAGATGCGCAAGGTTCCGCGACGGACTTTGGAGACTTTTTTAGGTTTAACAAAAACCCCTTCGACGAGGGTTCCGCTGGATATGGCGTAAAGGTGTTCGGGAGTGACTTCTTCGCTGACTTTAACCAGGTATTCTTTAGTCAAATTAGAAGAAGGGTGGATGACTTTGTTGGCATATTCGCCGTCATTAGTGACGATAAGAAGGCCTTCGGTGTCTTTATCTAATCTGCCGGCTGTGACGAGTCTGCCTGAATGGTCTTTGAAAAGATCCATGACAATGTGTTTATGACTGGCTTTAGCATGGCTGCAAACGTAACCTTTCGGTTTGTTCAGGAGGAAGTAGACGAATTCAGGTTTCGATTTGACGTCTTTTCCCCGCACGAGGATTTTATCTTCTGCATCGACTTTAGTTTGCGGGACGAGGCACACTTCACCGTTGACACTCACTTGGCCGTCGAAGATGAGTTCTTCGCAGGCGCGTCGTGAAGCGATTCCGGAAGAGGCTAAAAATTTGCTTAAACGTTCTTTTGTCATAAAAAATTTCATTATAATTAACTAGTAAAATATAATCTATTTCACCTAATAATTACAATGGCAATTTTGCAATTTGGTAAAAAAGAATTAATTGCTATAATATAAGTCTAACTCAATATGATTTGGAGGAGCTATGATGCGTTCCGCAAACCCAGCCCTTGGCGACGATACTTTCCGCGCAGTCGGGAATATCAATAGCCGAAATGAGGCAATGACCGTCCAAGGCGTTGTCTACAAAACAGCATTATTGCTGCTTCTTGTTGTGCTCAGTGCCGGATGGACATGGATGCACTTTGTTAATGCGGGGAGCGACGTCTCATCCGTTTCATCCTTGATGATGATCGGCGCTATCGGCGGATTAGTCGTTGCCGTCGTTACAGTTTTCAAGAAAGAATGGGCTGCATATACAGCGCCTATATATGCTTTATTAGAAGGGCTTTTTATAGGCGGAATCTCAGCAGTTTTTAACGCTTCCTATCCAGGCATTGCCCTACAGGCAGCAGCTCTGACATTTGGTACCCTTTTTGCTATGCTTGCTTTGTATCAGGCCGGAATAGTGCGCGCTACCGAAAGCTTTAAGATGGGCGTTTTTGCTGCAACGGGTGGCATTGCCATAGTATACCTTGCTTCGATGGCTTTAGGTTTCTTTGGCATTAGCATCCCAGGTATTTTTGGCAATGGTTTGGTCGGTATTGGCTTTAGTTTATTTGTCGTTGCGATTGCAGCATTGAACTTAGTCATCGACTTTGATTTTATCGAGCAAGGTACGGCTGCTAGAGCACCCAAATATATGGAGTGGTATGGCGCTTTTGCGATGATGGTGACATTAGTCTGGCTATATATCGAGATTCTGCGCTTGCTTTCCAAGCTTCGCGATAGATAATATTATGAGCAGCGGACAAAAAGAATTTGTCCGCTTGCTTTTCTCTTCTTATTTCTGGATATATCCTACCAAGTCTTCGTAATCAACAGTTCCCAGGTATTCTAGGAATGCAACGATATCATCTTCAGGAACTTCTTCATTACCTTCTTCCCAAAGCTGATCCCAAATATCTTGCAGTTGCTCTGCATTTAGCGTTAGTTCTTTTGGACCATCTTCTCCTTGCGCAGGATAAGAAAAGTTCACTTGGCTAAAATAATCTTCTTTATCAAACTCAATCTTCACATTCTGTGGTGTACGGGGTGCCATCATTAATAATCCTTATATTAAAAATATCCTAGTGATTGTCCAACTAAACATCGGACTTCTTGGTGTAAGGGGCCTTTCAGCAGGTCTTTATCAAATTGTATCGATCCCTTTTGAAAAAGGACGACCAAACAGGAGGCGCCAAATTCGAAGTATCCTTTTTCATCCCCTTTTTTCTGAAAGTTGTCAGGATTGTATGTCTCTACTACGCTGCCAACATTGGTCGCTCCAATTTCGACATAAAGGACCTTGCCAAATTGCGGACTGTCCAATTCAGTGACAAAGCGCTTGTTTTGGGTAAGATAACTGACATCTTTGGCGAGTGCCCAAGGATTGACAGAATATAGCATCCCATTAATGAGCTTGGGGATTCCTGCTTTACAATCTACCGGGAAATGAAAACGATGATAGTCCGAGGGGCATAAGCGGGCAATGAGCATCGACCCGTTTAGAAAACTCTCTTCTAAATCTTCTTTGCCTACAAGCTCTGGAAGGGAAAATTTCTTGCCTTTGACAATGAATCCATCCGATTTTTGTACTTCAGGATAAAAGAGATAACGTGCGTCGGCGGGCATGACAGCAATATTCTCTCCTGTGGCAATAGGGCGCGACTGCAGCTTCAGCTTGCGTGTAAAAAAGTCATTGAAATTACTGTAGGCGTTCACAGGCTCCGCAAATTCTGAAGCATCGATTCCATATCTTTCAATGAAGGGAAGGATGGATTTTCTACTTGCGAAACTCTTATACCAGCATCCTGCTAGGGCGGAGATCCAAGGCAAGCGGCATGCGGCATCGCGGCAGATCTGCCTAATGAAGCCCGGCCCATATAAAAAACGCAGGGCATTTCCACCATACACTTGCTCTTCAAAGCATTTTCCGCTAACGCGGTCCCTAACAACAATAGAATCCATACTTCTCTCTATAGTCTTTTTTGCAGGAACAGTGTATATTATAAACTCTTAAGTTTCAAAGAGGGAATGTATAGTGTACTTTGTGCACACCCATGAAAATCCAGGCGAGGCCATCGCCGCTATAGCAACACCCTTGGGTGAAGGGGGAGTAGCGATCATCCGTATTTCCGGAACAAATGCGCTGGATGTCGCTGCCAACGTTTTTTCCGGACCTGTGCATAGTTATAAAAGCCACACGGCCCATTACGGAAAAATCCTCAATGCTAAAGGCGAGAAAGTCGATGATGTCCTGATCCTTGTTTTCCGCGCACCCAGATCTTATACCGGAGAAAATACTGTCGAGATCCATTGCCACGGCGGGAGTATCATCACAAGAAAAGTTTTGGAAACGGTCCTTGCAGCCGGAGCACGCGCTGCGGCTCCAGGTGAATTTACCTTCAGAGCGTTTATAAATGGTAAATTAGACCTTGCTCAGGCCGAAGCTGTGCAGGAAGTCATCTGTGCAAAGAACGAAAGAGCACTAGATGCTGCAGAAGCACATTTAGAAGGCCGGCTATCCACAAAAGTAAAAGAATTTCAACATACGTTGACCCATATTGCCGCAATTCTGGAAGCTTGGGTAGATTTTCCTGAAGAGGGGATCGAATTCGCGACTATGGATGAGATCATCCAAAGCCTTCAGGATGCAGCCCTTTCCATGCAGAAACTATTAGATACCTTCCATGATGGAAGGATAGTGCATGAAGGCCTTTCTCTATGCCTTATAGGCTGTCCTAATGTCGGAAAATCCTCTTTGATGAATGCCCTGCTCGAAAGAAGCCGTGCTATAGTCTCCGATATCCCTGGAACGACCCGTGATTTGGTGGAAGACCATATGCGCATCAGCGGTTTGAACTTTAAACTTGTGGATACTGCCGGCATAAGGGAAACATCCGAAGTGATAGAGCAAGAAGGAATCAGACGTTCCAGACATGCGCTTGAGAAGGCTGACGTCGCCCTCTTAGTTTTGGACTCCTCCAGAGAACTCCATCAAGATGATTTACATCTGATCGAGCTGGCACAAGGCAAAAATACAATTGCAGTCTGGAATAAAACAGATCTTTCGTCACAGTATATTCAAACACTACCATTCAATCTTAGCATTCAAGTATCCGCAGTTTCAGGTAAAGGGATCGAAGAACTTAAAAAGCTGATTGACCAAGCTGTATGGGAGCGCGGTCCGCCGGACAAAGACGAGATCTTAATTACCAATATCCGCCATAAAGAAGCATTAGATGCTTCGATTGAAGCATGCTTAGCAGTGGCAGAAGGTTTGCAAAACGGTGTTTCGCCGGAATTTCTTGCAATAGACATGCGCACCGCACTCATCTCATTGGGGCGCATTATTGGCACAGATATCACGGAAGATGTATTAACAGCTATATTTTCTAAATTCTGCATAGGCAAGTAAAATGCGAAAAAAAGAGTGGGTGCAGTTTATCCAAAAAACTCTGGACCACTATTTTCCTGAACCACCGATTCCACTGAACCATAAGGACCCATACACTCTTCTAATCGCTGTCCTACTTTCTGCACAATGCACGGACGAAAGGGTCAATAAAGTCACTCCTGACCTTTTTAAACGTGCATCTACCCCTGCTGCAATGGCAAAGGTGCCGGTAAAGGAAATAGAGTCCTTCATCAAGACATGCGGGCTATCACCGACCAAATCGAAAGCAATTCATACCCTTTCAAACATTCTTATAGAGAAATATGATGGTCAAGTGCCGCAAACCTTTGAAGAGTTGGAAGCTCTGCCCGGGGTAGGGCATAAGACAGCTTCTGTAGTCATGGCGCAGGCTTTCCATACACCTGCATTTCCGGTGGATACCCACATACATCGTTGCGCACAGCGTTGGGGTTTGAGTACAGGAAAGAATGTCAAACAAACAGAAAGCGATTTAAAAAAGCTTTTTCCTAAGAAAGATTGGATAAAGCTCCATTTGCAAGTCATCTACTTTGCGCGTGCCTTCTGCACAGCGAAAAAACACGATGCAGCGACTTGTCCTATCTGCAGTAAGCTTGGCGTTGCATGAAGTTGTTTGTAGTACTGTTTGTGTGGCGTTCATAAAAAACGCCACACAAACGGTGCTACAGACAACTTTCCTGCCTTCGGTTATGGCGTGACATCCATCTTCTTGCGGATCCACATACCCGTGAAGATGTCATCTATCTTATCAGGTGCTTTAAAGTGCTTCCGGAAATTTTTATACTCTCTTTCGTAAGCGTCGTCCTTCAAGCCTATACATTCTGCCGGATCTGTATAGAACGTGACTTTTTCCAGTGTTTTATGAGCGCAAAGAGAGGTGAAAACCGCTGGATTCAGACTATAGCATTTATTGAACTCAAGATGCTTAACAGCCCCGATGTCTGTTTGAGAGAAGCATTCACCTGTTAATGCTAAACTGTGTTCAATTTGGAAGGTCTCTAATTTAGGGAGTGCAGGGAATAACGCTTTTACTGCTTTATCATTGATATGAGAAACTTTTAATGTTTTGAGCTCTTTCCATTGGTGGAGGATGGCGAACTTCTTCTTAGGGATGTGATCGAAGTGAAGTTCTTCATCAAGAAATTTATCTCTATGCTGGAAGTTTTCCATCATTTTCTGAGGGTCGGCAGTCAATTTTGTCATGACGTTCTTATCTGCTTCCGTATAATCCAAAGAGGGGTCTAAACGGCAGTGGACCAGTTCTAATTCTTCCAGGGGAGCGTTAGCAAAAGCTTTCAAAGCAGCTTCCGAGATAGTATTGCAGCTATGCAAGGACAATATCTTTAGCTTATCATTCGCACCGAATGCGCCTAATTGTGTATCGCTTAAAGTGGCTTTTGTCACTTTTAAGGATTCTAGGGGAAGGCGGCCCAGAGGGGAGATATCGACTTTATCATCTAGTACGACACCTTTGAGATTTAGTGTGGTTAAATTGGGAAAATAGCGAGCGATCTTAGCAAAGTAGGCTGTTTTAGCATCACTATCGAGTGCTGCAAAAGTTTTATTATTATCTAAGGTGAGTACTTTTACCTTCGCACCCAAATCCATATGTTTTGTTTCTTCATCGTCCTGAAAGTCGGTCGCAGTTTCGGCTGCTTTGATAATACTTTCCGTGGAGTTATTACGGATATTTTCGAGTTTCTGTGTATACATCGTGTAGACTACGAAGGCGGTGGAGACTAGTGAAGTCGCTATAAATAAGGGGTAGCTATATGTAGTAAGAAGGAGGGGAAAACCGTCCAGAACTGCCACGCCAATACCGGCGAATATGGCTAAGGTATATCCCGCATATTTTGCGACTTTTATAGCTGTGTCTTCCCAGCTCAGCAATTGTTCATCTGTTGCGAAGGAAAAAAGCTGATCAGGTATCTGATCCATGTATGTTTGTATAATGTTCATATTTGTCAGTTCTATAATTGTTCTTTAAATACTATTAATAATTATATCGCATAATTGTTAATAAATTATTAATATTTATGAAAAGGTTAAAATGAGTAGTATAGTCAATTATTTTAATGAAAGATACGAAGATTTCAATGGGTGGTGGGAAGATAACGACTATGACTATTCCTATGAAGAATTTAAAGAAGTCTGGGAAGAAAGATTCTCTCATGCAGGAATGGCCGTAGGACATCTAGCTAAATCAATATTTTTCAATAGTGTGGATATAGGTAAGGAAGTTGGCGCTAAAACACTTTTTGTCGGAGTTCCTTGCGGTTTGATCTGCGGCGCCGCAGCAGGACTTGTCATGAGCATCCCTGCTTCGAGTATCTATAGTGTGATTTTTGGCATCTTTATGGGATCGGCATATGGCGTTGCTACTTCACTCGTATTGGGTGTTTCCGCCGGATTCGTAGGCGGGGCAATCGTGGGTACCGGCGTGGGCTTTTACTATGGATGTGCGGATATTTACCATAACGAACATCGTACAGATTAGTTTTTGTATATATTTGTGCGTCATGTAAACTAACGAAAAAGTTTGTTTACAAGGTCGATATGAATAGAGAGCCGATTGGATTGTATATTTTCCGTTACGTGATGGGATTTGCCCTGCTCGTTTTCATGGCAATGCTTTACTGGTCATCCCTTTTGATTGAAAATGACGTTAAAGGAGTTAAGCAGGACATATCACAGCTTCGGACTGAAGTAGAGCGTATCCGCATCGATGTCCTTAAAGCAATGGCTAATGCCCCTATTCGTAATGCCTTACCTCAGGATTCTTCTACAGTATCCCCTGCAGTACCCGCTAACCCCCTTGCCCTGGCCGAAGGCAAAAACCTGCTGGAAAAGGATCCCTTCTATGAAAAGACACTGCCGCAACTACTGGGGGATAATTTCCACCCTTCAGGAACCTATAGGGATTCTACTTATGGTAAGCCCGAGAACCTGCATCCTTTCTCAGGTTTTGCTAATGTAAGGGATATCGTCGACCGTTGTAATATCGCAGTAGCCAAAATGCGTTTCGGCATCTACGAAACGATGACACCGTATGCAGCAGAGAGATTGGAAGAGCGGACAAATCCTGAAACTCAATTGCCCGAATTCTGGATATTTCTTCGCAATGACCTCTTTTGGGAACCTTTAGAACAGCGTTTCTTTAGCGAGAGCATAGGTCTGTCTTCCCATTTCCTTAAAAAACATCCCGTCACAGCGCACGACTTCAAGTTGTATTGGGATGCTATCATGAATCCTTATGTGAGTGAAACGGGGGCTGTCAGTGCACGTACTTATTATGCTGATATTGATTCTATCGAAGTCATAGACGATTATACCTTTGTAGTACGTTGGAAAGGTAAAGATGCTTTACAAGCCGACGGAACGACAAAAAAGATGATTAAATATTCCGCCCGCCAGCTTACCGGAGGGATGCGCCCCTTAGCCTCATTTCTATATACCTACTTTGCCGATGGAACAAAGATCTTAGAGGATGACCAAGATCCTGATGCTTACCGCAAGAGCTCTGTCTGGGCACAAAACTTTGCCCAGCATTGGGCAAAAAACATTGTACCGAGCTGCGGTCCCTGGAAATTTGATGAGATGACCGATCAGCGCGTAGTTCTCAAGAAAAACGAGAACTTTTTCGAGCCTTTAAGCCCTTTGATTAAGACTTATGAACTCACCCATAGGCCTTCCGCGGATGCATCCTGGCAGGAATTCAAGGCGGGTAATGTCACGGCTACAGTGCTACAGCCCGAGAAAATTACTGAATGGGAAAATTTCAAGAATTCTCCGATGTATGCAAAACAAAAGAGCGATCATTTTGGTATCGATCAGCTGAATTATCTGAATAGGGGCTACTCTTATGTCGCCTGGAACCAAAACAAACCCTACTTCAATTCCAGGAAAGTACGCCAAGCCCTGACAATGGCTATCGATCGTAAAAGAATCATAAGTCAGAACTTGAATAATCTAGCAGTGGAGATTCATGGCACCTTCTTTATCAATTCGCTGGAAACAGACAGATCTATTCAGCCCCTTCCCTATGATCCACAAGCAGCACGCAAGCTATTGGAAGAGGAGGGGTGGTCCGATTCTGACGGAGATGGTATTCTCGATAAGGAAATTAATGGGAAAAAGGTCCCGTTCTCTTTCAAACTTATGTATTATGTAAAAAATCCGGTTACAAAATCTACCGTCGAATATATTGCAACGACTCTTAAGGAAATTGGTGTCGACTGCCAGCCGGATGGCGTTGACGTAGCAGACCTCTCAAGCAAGATCGATGATAAAAGCTTCGATTCCTATTTGCTAGCATGGTCTCTCGGAACTCCTCCCGAAGATCCACGTCAGCTCTGGTATTCGTCATATGCCAAAGTCAAAGGCTCATCGAATACTGTCGGATTTGCTAATCCAGAAGCCGATCAGATCATCAACCAACTGGATTTCGAATATAATATGGAAAGGCGCCTCCAACTATACCACCGGTTTGATAATATCATTCACGAAGAACAGCCCTATACATTCCTTTACACCCCCAAAATTATTATGCTCTATAGGGAAACATTACAAAATGTTTTCATCCCTTCAAAAAGACAAGATCTTGTTCCGGGTGCAACTGTCAATGAACCGGATTCATCCATCTTCTGGCTTAAAGAGAGGAATTAGAATTTTATGGGCACCTATATCCTTAGGCGTTTAATCCTACTGCCCATCACATTGTTTTGTATTATTTTGGTCAATTTTATCGTTCTAAACCTAGCTCCCGGGGAGCCGACCACTCGGACGGAAATCTCGCCCGAAGGCAACGCCTCGCGCAGCCAATCCAATTCACAAGTGTTTACCGGCGATGACCGCTATCTGCAATTTCGCGAGTTCTATGGATTGACATTGCCTATTCTTTTTAATACATGGCCTTCGACAACCCAAGAGAGCGTTGATTTGTGGCTCTGGCAGATTGTGCATGAAAAGGTGAGTCCTGAAAATCCGGAGCCATTGGCCTTTAAAGATTTTCAGAACCGACGCGTTGAGATGGGGGATAGGGCACGTTTTATCATGCCAAAACTTCTACATGTCATCAACGATCCGCAGGCTGACCCGGCTTTGCGTAAAACAGCTGTACGTTTTTTTGTCCGAGGAGGCAGCCCGCAGGCTTTTTTAGGCCCCACTCTTACTGCCGATCAAAAAGCTTATAATCGTAAAATAGGCAAAGAGAATAACTTCCTCGCCTCGTTTTTAACCCCGGAAAAACTAGAAGACCTTCCTGCAACAGCTGCAGCCTTGACCACATGGTACCAAGAGCATTATCAGGAATACCATTTTGAACCTTCGGGAATGGAATTAGTTTCTGTATTCATTACTCAAACACGCTTTTATAGGTATATGAGCCGTGTCTTGACTTTGGATTTTGGAACTCTCCGCAACGATAGTAACAAAACCGTATTCAACGAAGTGACAAAAAGGTTTAAATACTCGCTCACCCTCTCAGTCATCCCCATGTGGATAACGTTATTCCTTTGCGTTTTCTTCGGGTTTTTGATGGCCCTCAGGCAAAATAAACCGATAGACTACTCATTAAACGTCCTATTTCTCGTCCTATATGCGACACCGGTCTTTGTCGTTGCGCCCTTTTTAATTGAGAAAGTAGCCCTTCACCACCATTTTCCTTTCACTGATATCCCTATTCCACTAGGCGGCTTTACCAGCAGGGAAGAGGTCTATGGCCAGCTGACTTCCTGGGGACGATTGTGGGATACGATGCAGCACATCGCTTTGCCTTTGGTTGCACTTCTTTACGGTAGTTTGGCAGCCCAAACACGACTTTCCAGGACAGCTGTTTTGGAAGTAATGCGCCAAGACTATGTCCGTACCGCTTTTGCTAAAGGGCTTCCCCGCAGTACCGTCTATGTGAAACATATTGGACGCAATGCCTCCATCACTATCGTCACATCCATAGCAGCATCTTTAGGTGCCATACTGGGAGGCTCGCTCATTGTGGAGACACTTTTTCAAATCGATGGTTTCGGCAAGTTCTTTTACGATGCTATTGTCAACCGAGACTATAACGTGGTGATGTTCTCTGCTCTTGCAGGAGCCTTCCTCTCTTTAATGGGCTATCTTATCGCAGATCTTTCCTACGCCTTTCTAGATCCACGCCTTAAATTGGACTAAAACATGGCCAGAAATCGTACATTGTCCCAACCAAAGCGAATTTCGAATGAACCCTAATGAAAATATAGCATCCACCTATTGGCAGACAATATGGAAACAGTTTAACAAGCATATAACAGGAAAAATCGGATTACTCATCATCGCCTTGTTTACTCTTGTAGGTATTTACGCTCCATTTTTAGCATCCAGTAAGCCTTTGATCGTGCAGTATGAAGGCGGATGGTATTTTCCCTTGTTCAAATACCTATTTTTCACCGGGTTTTACACTAAACACCTAGATATTTTCTTTAATCTGCTGATCTTCACCTTCCCGTTTTATATTTTAGCCCTCCTCCTGTTTCATAAAACTAAAAAGGCTATCAACTTAAGCACAGTCATCTTTTCTGTGATACAATGCTCCTTATTCCTTTATCTGATTGCTTACCCTGTCAAAGATCCTGCTTCTGATCCTTCCCTAACCTTGGCTAGGAGAACAGCCCTTAAGGGAAAGAGCGTCGAGCCAACATGGGCATTCGATACGCAATGGATGAATGACTATGCCAAGCTGAATCTAGTCTTGCGCTATAAACTGCGTCAACAGCAGCACGAGAAATTACAAAGCTTGTTGAAGACCGATCAAAAACTCGCCACCCTCTGGCAAACAGACTACGACAATGAGCAGCGTATTGTTGAAAGGTTGAAAGCACAAGGTAATACTGAAGCTTTAAAATGGTATACTGACAGACAAGCATGGTTGGAACAGCAGTCCCAGAAAATCAATTTCATGGTCATGCCTCTGATCAGGGATTTCCATTGGGAAGACGATGCCGGTGGTGACAGTACCCTTAATCATCTTTTACCATTTTATGAATTGACCCGTATTAACCGTAAAGATTTCCTTTCGGCTTTGATCTTTGGGGTGCGTGTTTCCCTTGTGGTGGGAATTATTGCTGTGGCTATCTCCTTGGCTATTGGCATTCCAGTAGGTGCTGCCGCAGGGTATTTCGGCGGTACTGCTGATATCATCATTTCACGTTTTCTAGAGATATGGGAAGCCATGCCCTCCTTCCTAATGCTTTTGATGATTGTAGCTATCGCACAAAGCAAGTCTATTTTCCTTGTCATCAGCGTCATTGGGCTTTTTGGGTGGACCGGATTCAGCCGCTATATACGGGCAGAATTCCTGAAACAACGCAATCTCTCTTATGTCGAAGCATGCCATTCTCTAGGTTTTGGAAATAGCCGTATTATCTTCGGTCATATCCTTCCCAATGCTATCCCGCCCCTTCTGACATTACTACCATTTGCAGTGATGGGCGCAGTCTCAAGCGAGGCAGGCTTATCTTTTCTTGGATTAGGGGAAGAAGGCTCTTGTTCTTGGGGTGTATTGATGGATGAAGGGCGCTCTGTATTTCCGGGAGAGAGCTACTTGCTCTGGCCGCCCGCCCTTTTATTGACTATCTTGTTGATCGCTACTGCATTAGTAGGAGATGCCTTGCGGGATGCTTTCGATCCTAAGATGCATCGTTAGAAGCGGGTTTAGCACTAGCATCCCTATTCTTAAGTGAAACATCCATTTGATGATAAGGAATTTCTATTCCGTTCTCTTTCAGTTTACGCCAAATCGCAAATAAGGCTTCACTCATCGGTCTGAATCTTCCTCTTGTCACATCATCAGTCCATACATGCACAAGGAATACTGCCCCGCTTTCACCAAACTCATTCAAAAAACAATCCGGTGGTGTTGTCTTACTGCAAAGGGGAGCATTCAAAGTCGCTTCCCAAATAAGACGGCGTGCAATTTCCAAATCGACATGATAAGGGACGCGCACACGCATTTCCATACGTAGTTTAGCATGACTGAAAGTCAGGTTTGTTACAGTTTCAGTGATCAGCTCATCGTTGGGAATGATGAGCTCGCGTCCATCTAACCCTTCTAAGAGAGCTGCACGGGCCCCTAAGTGTCTTACCCATGCCCAAGAGCCGTCTTTCATCTCGATGATATCGCCGATTTCAATCGTCTTCTCGAATAAAAGCATGAAACCGCTGATGATGTTGGACGAAATCTTCTGCATCCCGAAACCGACACCCACGACAACAGCACCGCTAAAGATAGTCAGAGAGGTAAGGCTTACGCCCATTAGGTCTAAGAGGACCATCACTGCAATGAAGTATAACGTGGCTTGAAAAAGTTTCGCTAACAGTTCTCTAGTGTTGACGTTGATAGTATGCAGCTTATGTATATAGCGCTGGCCATAGTCAGAGGCTTTACGCGTCAGCAGCATCAATACCAGCAGGATCAACGCACCCTTCAACACTTGATAGACAGAAATTGTGTATGAGCCAATGTGCAATGACCAAGCATCCAATAGAGTGATCGTCGGGGTCAATACACCAAAAAAGTTTAATACAACACCCGTGACAAAGAGGATTGCGGCTAAAGTTGTCAGGTTGCGGTTGGAGGTTACAGCCCACAAGAAGGCTAAGATAAACCAAAGGAGAGTGAATGTCATGATGACAGTGATCACATCATTGTTTCCGGCAATCTTTTGGGAGAGGATAGACCCTGCAACAAGGAAAATTAAGGTGAAGAAAGGTGTGGTAACACTTCTAAAACGATCTAGAGAAACCTTAAATACTTCCCTATTGCGGAATTTAAAGATTTTGTCGCCGGTAAGAAATTGCTTGTTGAATGCTTTTGCAGCCATAATTGCAAAAACAAATGCCACGATGCAAATGAAAAAGGGGATATAGTAGTGATTTGTAATAAATGCGTCGTATTGATCGCGGCAAAATGCTTCTAACATGGAGAGGGAACTATTATGTGTAATATATTCATATACACTAACAAGAACCGGAAATACTTTCCTTAGAATTCAAAGCGTCAGTGAGATTAGGTTGTTTGTCTCGAGTTTAATAATTTATTATTTTCTTTAAAGGAACGAACTCAGCGGACAGGTTTTTTATGATGCCTCTATTTTTCAAATGTTTTTTCATGGATGCCGGAGTGAGTGTGTCCGGTTGTTGGCTTTTAGAAAAACCGAAAAATTCCATGTCTTTTGGTTTATGTATATCCGTCATTCTCTCGGGATACTGTTGAATCATCGTGTCATAAGCTGCAATAGTTGCCTTAATAAGAGCAGTAACACAATACTCGCTACAAATCATTTCGGATTTGAACTCTGTTTTATTTAAATCATAAGTGGAGAAGTTGAACTGGTTTATAAGAATCTTCAGGGGAACTTCAATTGCCAAGTCTGAAAGAGCTATTTTCCGTTCTGTAGCCAGAATATTTATAAGTTCTTTTTTAAGATTATTTTTGAATTCCTTCCTTAAATCCCGGGGTATTCCTTGCGCCAAAGATTTATAGCTAATTCTATATTCTTTGAAATCGGGAGTGCGGAAGGACGTCGTAGGATAAAAGTACTGCATATAATATAAGGATGTTTTCACGCTGCCCTGATCGCAGGTTTGAAATACTTTAGGAATATCCTTCGAATCAGTATTTCTATAAGAAACCTTATAGGAGGCATGTGAATATCGAATAAGATTAGATGTAATTCTTTCGAAAATGCCATCCTCTTGATGTCCGCTAGAACGGGTTTCATCTTGCCAGATCAGATGGATGAAATCTTGTTTTTCGTTGAATAAAAACTTTTTTTGAAAACGTAGTATTTTACTCAACATTTGAGGGGGGAGGGGGAGGGGACAATTTCTGTACTCTTTTCGAATAAAAGTTAATTCAGTAATAGAAAGTCGGTTCTCGAAGCTAATATGATCAAAATTATCTAATGCCAAAAGGTAATCAAGTTTAGCGCAAAGTTTAAGAGGCGAAACTATTTTGAATCTAGTGAGGAGAATACTATCAAAATCCGATGATTTATGTGGTTTTAAACAATCTAAGTTTGGGTATTTTAATAGTAGGTGCTTTGCTGCTTGAATGTCCCCCATGAGATAGTGATCGAATAAATGGTTTTTTTCAAAATTCGGGATCAAATTTACAAATGAAATGGATGTAATAAATAACGCCAGCTCTTCAGCACTAAATTCACTCCAATCAATCCATCGACTTCTTAAATTTAATTTGTCTAGAAAAAGAAACATCCCTTTTAATTCTGGATCTTGAATTGTATTTAATAGGTCTTCAGGGTGGACCTTATCTACGTTCGAGTACTGTTCTTGTAAATCAATGAGTAAATCATAAATAGCCCTAAATTTAATGAGCAAGATGGAATCATTTGTAGTAAAGCGATGGAGCGCATTCCTCATGCTTGGATGAAAAAACATTTCTGTGAGTTTATTCCACTCGAATTGGGTTAACCTTCCCGCCTGAATTTTATTAATAAGTTCATCGACTCCAGAATCAAACAAATGGAGATAATCTACGATAGGCGTGTCTATTTTTTTGCTAAGATAGCTATTGAGTTCTAATCGGGAATTTATTGAACTATTTAATGGAAGGCGGGGCCAAGAACAGGATTTAACAAGATGGGGCTTACTTAGAAATAAGATAAAGTCTTCAAATTTTTCAGGTGGAATTTCTACAGGTTTATTACTACCAAGCAGATTGAAGACTTCAATAGCATTAGTTGCAGTATCTAACGAAAATGGCTCTGGTGCAGGCTTAGGATAAGAATCCGGTGTCAATAATAAAGCAGATAATTCCGACTCAAATGCATTTAGTTGTGTTATTTTTGAAGAACCCAACCTGTAAAGAGAAGCATCTTTGTGTGCTTGCAATAGATCCCATTCCATAGGTAGGATTATACAGGATTTAAAAGGTTTTTTTAATAGATTATGTGCTTCTAATTTCTGAATGAGACTTGATAACGATGCCGAAGGGGCTATTTTCGTTGCGATTTTTAAACTTCCAATCAGAAAACATATGTCATTAAACGTAAGGCGGTAACTCCACGGATCGTCATTCAGATGTAAGATAAGCGCATCAATTTTCGTTTCCACTTTAGAAAGCTTTTCATGATATTCTGCACTATGGATTTCTTTAGGAAGTGGTTCTAAAGGGTGAAAAATGAGGATGTTTACCTTTTCGACAATGTTTCGGATCGTCCAATAAGCAGATTTACAAAACTTCTTTATCTTCCCTGCGCAAATAGGGATTCGCTTTGAAAGTGCTTCAGTATAATTTTGAAAAACTTCTTGAAAATTAAAATCCTGTTTCTTAGGTAGTCTTGCTTCAATCAGCTTATTTTTTACGTTTTGCAGAACAGATAAATCTATTGTAGAGCGGGATGATTTTACAGGAGGAACAAATGTTAAAGGGTTTTCAAGGAACTCTTTGGTTTCATCCGTATTTGAAAAGCCTACCTTAGCCCTGATTTCTGCGATAATGGCATTCCAAGAGTCAGTAATCTTTTTTTTATTATTTTGAACGTAAACCTGTTTAAGATTTTCCCAATACTCTTTATTGATATTTAGGGTTTCAATAATGGTTTCCATTTGAACGATGTAATCGGATAGCGGCAAGCGCTTTGAAGGAACATTCATTTCATTTTTGATTTGTAAAAAGAGATTGAAATGAGCAACCATGATCTTGGTTGTCTTTTCAAGAAGAGCCTTTAATGTTTCAGTAGTGCCTGCATTTTCGTCTCGATGTTCACTTAAATATACATATGCTCTAGCTATGCTTTCAATAGTGGAAGGAACCGGTGGGGAGTTAAGTATAGATTGGGCAAATTCATTTATTTGCGAATTGTTTTCATAAACTTTGTTGTAAATTAAATCGCAGAATGGGACTTTAACACCGCTGAGTAATAAGTAACCGGTATTAAAAAGATCACTTAATTCGCCTGTGTTTATTGGATTTGCCATCAAGTTTTATTCCTAATTTCCTATATTATAATGGATGTAGATAATGATTTATTTAAATTCTTGTTAAGAATGAAATAAGATGGCTAAATGAATCAGATAAAAAAATGGAGAAATACATCTTTTGAATTTAAAGTGTATAATGAGGTTATCTTAAGAATACCATAAATGCGCGGTTAACGGGATAAAACCAAGAGTAATAGTAGCTAGAGTGATTCCTTCACGGACATAGCTCCATCTACGGATTTCTTTTCCTAGAGCTGTTTCATTAGCATGAGCCAATAATCTATCTTGTTCATTTTGAGACATTGTTTCAAAAAAATTGAACTTGTTATAGAAAGGGAGTTTTTTGACTTTTTTGGTAATGCGCTTAACGAGCCTTTGATTTCTTTCAATACAGATTTCTTCATACTTAACATCATCAAAGAAGGAGTCTAGTAGACTCCAACATTCCGTTGCGGTCTCTTTTGAAGGTTGAAGATTAAGATTTTTCATCGAATGTTCTAAATCCATTTGCTCTTCGGCTTTGGACAAACAGAAATCAATTTTTTGATCATCGATATTTTCTTGCGCGATACGTTTTAGTAATTCCTTAACCAAAGCTTCAATTTGAGGTTGCTTAATACCGATAAAGACTTTTTCTTTGCGGGTATCCTCTTGCGGCATGAGGATTTGCAATGCGCATTCGTGTAAGACATTTAGAATGGATTTTCCCTTAAATTTGGTTTCAAAGAGATCTTCGATCCAGTAAGGGCGCTTGCAGACAGAGCATTGAAAATGCAGGGAATCGCTAGCTTCAAAGCAGGTTTTATGTAGGATATGATTGCAGGCTAGAACAGTGATCTCATCTGCTTGTTTGAAATCTTCCAGACAATGAGGGCACTGTTCTAAGTTAAACTTATTTTTTTCCGACGGAAAGGAACAAGTCTCTATTTGCATTACTTCTGTGCATCCGCAAAGAGTTTTTTAAAGTGGTCCATTAAATTATCTACATGTTTTTTGATGACCTCGTCATTTCCAAGTATTTTATGTATCTCGTAAACAGGGGTCATCTCTTGAGGAGAGACGTCAAAAGCACCGATCTCTCTAGAGGATAGATACCATATAACAGTAGAAGGAGCATAGGAAAAATAATAGGATAAGGCAAAATGCCATTGGCGGATGGCATCTTCATCAATTCCGAAGGTTTTTTCTTCTTCTGCAATAGTCCCCACACTAGTGACACAGATTTTCCAGTTAGCTGTGGGATATAGGCATTCGTCTTCTGCGATTTTCAACTGGGAAGCGGGGACGGGCGAATTGAAGGTAGAGATATAATCATAGAGGCCTTGGCTGACAACAAATGACTCACGTTCTTGATCGATATAGGAATGAAATAACAATCCTGCTTGAAAGGGTGTAGAAGCATTTAATATTTCATCGATCGTTACATTGGCTACGTAGGTTATCTCGCGCGGGCAATTTGCTAGATAATGGACATCCGGAAAAAGGGTTCCTAAAAGAAATTGCTTCTTATCGGCATTGGAGTATTTAGGAAAATGCTCCCAAAACATTTTTGTGAGGGCTGCATTGGTAATAGGATAAGCTCCGGAACATAGGGATGTCAGGAGGAGGAGGGGCAGTAGGCAAGCGAGTAAGAATTTTCTAAACATAAATATCCTAATATTATAATTAATAAGTAATGAAGATAGTGTATAGATTTTCCTTATTTTCTTGAACTCTTTCTATTAAAGGCTCTAATTGTCCAAGTGATTCTTTATTAACGATAACAACAAAGTGATCAAAATGGGCATGCCTTACTAAAATCTCGGGGTCAGCAGGGGATAAGGTTGTGTAGGCAACAACCCAAGGATGATTCGTGGGAAGGGGATCATTCCATTCTATTAAAACAGGGTTTTTTCCCTGCGATTCTAAGAAACGGAATATTTTCATGGCGTTACGTTGACTGTCTTTTTCAACCACAAGAATCGATTGCTGCAGTAGGCCAGGTTTGGAGTTGAGCAGCACCATTGCGGCGGCGCGTTCCACTGTTTGAGGTTCGGTCATTGAGCCCGCAACCTGTAATCCGACTAAACGTAAGCTTTCATCCGAGGCGGGGACACCTTTGCCGATAGCGCGGATGAGGGTACCGCTGACCATAAAAAATAAACCGACAAATGTCCCTAACAAAGTGAACATGAGGAAGCGTGGACTATCCGGGTGCAGAGGGGGGATGGCGATATCTACGGGTGCCGACTGCATAATCTCCAGATTGCTGGAAATATTTTTAGATTCAACGAGGTTGGTAATCTCGCGGCTCATTTGGCGGTGCATTTCCATATGCTGATTGATCAGCTGTTCTGAAACCCATTTCTTGGGAAGTAAGGCCATTTGCTTATGTAGATCGGATTGCTGCCTATCAATGAGTGCTAATTCCTGTTTCAAGTTGGCTAAGCGCGTTTTGATCTGCTCATGTATTTGGTTTTCCGCAACACCCACATTTTGTTGGATTATGCTTAGAGTCGTTTGGCGGATGGCTTGAATTTTATCTAGAAGAAGGCCCATCTTAATCTCAAGCAGCTCTTTAGCTTGCTTTAGATGCAATACTAAGAACTTGCGCTGCAGTTTCAGCTCTTCTTGCAGGCGGAAAATCTCTTTATCGGTCCTGTTGCTGCGATCGTTAAGTGCGAGCGCTAGGGTAGAGGCATTGTTTGAGATTTCGCGGCTGATCGGATCGTTGATAATTGCGCTGAGGGAGCTTAATTCAAATTCAGGTTTTTGCAGTTGTTCAATAATAAATTCATATTGCAGCGCTTGCCCCTCAATATTGTTCACTTCTTTGCTGTAAGACAAGAACATTTCGTTGGCAATATTTAAATTAATGCCTTGAAGTTCAGGTGTGAGGCTTTGGTGGTGCGAGAGATTCTCTTCCAGTGTTTTGGAATAAACTTGAAGGTGATGTTTAAGATTGGTGAGGTAGTTAAGGTATTTCGAGCGCATCTCCGGACTGGGGTCTTCCTCCAGCTTAAGCTGCCAAGCATCGACCATATAGTCGGGGTGAGTAAGCGATTCTGGAATAAACTCCGGGACAGCCCCTGTTTCCAATAGGGCAATCAAATCATGGGCATCTTGTTTAGCTTCGGCTAAGGCTGCTAGCGCTGTCAGGTTAGCTTCGAAGTTATCCTTATAGTCTTTGCTGCGGTTGTTAGTGGCAGAACTGAAGGCTACGTGGATAGCATCGTACTGCTGCTTCAATTCGCGGATGTCATTTAGCAGTTTATTTAGGTGAGGGCTATCGATGACTCCGCTAAGGGAATCCAGGATTTTTTTGCCTTCTTTCTGTACAGTTTCCAGGCGCTGCACTTCCATACTGATGGCTAGCTGTTTGGTTTTAAAGGCATGCTGGTTAGCTGCCAAAAATTCCATTGCACGTTCGGTATCGGTGAAACCTAGATTAGTGAAATCTTCGGATAATGTATCTGCATAATGATGCATTTTATCTTGCAGAGTAGTGTAGACTTCATTTTGTCTTTTTTGCAGGTAGTTGAGCTGGGTGGAGAGCATTTGCTTATGTTCGTTTTCAATGAACTCTTGGTAGAGTGACATTAAGCGATTAACATACCTGACAGCTAGGTGACGGTTATCTGCACGGAATCTTATACGCAGCATAGTTCCGTCATCTCTATCGGTAGTGATGACCACGAGCTTAGAAAGGTCCTGTGCGGTAAGTGCAAGGGGGAGCAAGGCTAGATTAAAGCTTTTGCCTGACAAAGGTTCACTATTGGCTTTTTCTAGGACAAAAGAAATATCTTCATATTTGAACGGCTTTCCGAGAGTGCCGCCGGCTTCAAAACTTGCCCCTTTGATAGTATACGTGTTTTCATCGATGAATCGGATCTTGAAACCGCGGATAAGTTCTCCGTCATAAGAAATTTCTTTGATCAGGAGTGGTTTGACGGAATCAGGAATAATGGGTTCTTTGCCACCCATGAAAAGAGCGTATTCGACGCGCAAGTTATCTGCCATCAAATCCCATAGGGATTTGGATTGTTCATCGGTAGAGATCTTACCTTGTAAATTCTCTAAACGGATAAGTTTTTCCATCATCGAGCGCGATTTCATAGTGGAAACTGCGCTGCTATCCGCGCCGTCGCCGCCTTGACTTAATAGGATCGCGGTCAAGCTTGAGGAGGCAATGCCGCCGCGGGGATGGTTTTTCTCCCTGAAGGAAGCTTCAGCGGAGTAGCGGACGTTCTCGCTTAATGACCAATAAGCTCCGAATGTTCCAAAGGCAATGGTTCCAAGTAAGATAGACTTCCACGCTCTTCTCCAAACTCCAAAGACATCCTTGATAGTATAAAAGTCAAACAGAGCAAAAAGGCGTTTGGACGACATAGCTTAACTCATTATTAATTGGCGAATTGATAAATATCATAACACTGTCTAAATCCGCTAAAGCTTGGCAGTAACTGTTCAATAAAGCGGTTCCATTCTGTAATAGGTTTAGCGCTTACATAGACAGTATCCCCCGGCATTAACAGCAGGCTGTCATTAGGCAGGTGGACAATGTGGTCCCAGGATAGGCAGTAGATTTTGGGGCATTTCAAGTTGCCGCGAATAACTTGGATACGCTGTAGGTCGCCAGTAAAGGGGATTCCTCCTGCATTGACAATGGCTTCGCGCAGGGAAATGAATCCATAGGGACAGTTGACAGCACGCGGTATCCGGACTTCTCCCATCACCATGATCGTTGCATCGCTCGGGTTGGCGATAAAGACCTTATCCCCGCCGCGCATGACGATATTCTGTGACATGTCGCCTTCATTGATAAGCTTATACAAATCAAGGGGCAGCGGGCAGCATTCACGCATGACATAGCTCATGAATAGGTTGGCGTTGGGGGAGATATGTGCCTTTGAAATCACTTCGTAAAGGCGTATTTTGCCGTCTACCGGAATGGTGGATACACCCACAAGTCCTGTCAGCTCTACCTTCCTTTGCAAACGGTCGCGGTAGGTGACATACAGTTCAACATCTTGAACATGTTCCCTAAAACTGTTTTGCAGCACTTCTTTAGCTTCTTCCAAAGTCAGACCCGCCACCATGATCGAAGGGATATCGGGTAAATTGACCTCTCCATGATATACCTTGAAACCTCCGATGCTCTCATTCAGCATCTGGATGGACTGCATCAAGTCTTTACGTTTAGGATGGTATACCGAAATATTCAAAATGTCGTCTTCCACAATAACGTCGCGGTATTCCAATAGATCACTGCAGCAAAGTTCACCTAGTTCTTTTCCTGTCATTTCCAAGATCATCAACTTGCCTTCGCGTATTTTATAAGAGTCGCAGACAAATTCATCGGCGCCCATGACGGCATAATCATAACAGGGTTTAGTACAGCTGCAAACTATCATGACTGCTACTGCTAAAAAGGATAGTGTAATAAGACGAAACATAGTTATCATTTCGGGTATAGGGAAGCGAACACGGATTATTGTATTTATTCTATTTTACGTGAATACAAAAGGTAGGCATGCATAAAGTTTTTATTGGAGTAGGCGCAAATTTGGGGAATCCGCAAGAAACGATAGCGGCAGCGGAGAGAATTTTGGTGAAGAACGGAGCGATTAAGGCTTTCAACTCTTCTAAACTCTATCTTACAACTCCGGTCAGCGACATTCCCCAACCCGATTATTTGAACTGCGCCTGGGCTTTCGAAACCACATTAAATCCACTTCAACTCCTTGATCTTCTGCAGTCTATAGAAAAAGAATTAGGAAAGATCGACAAACCGAAAAATGCCCCCCGCCTGATCGATTTAGATATTCTCCTTTATGATGATATTGCTTATAATCAACCCGAATTGTGCATCCCTCATCCCTGTTGGAAAGAAAGAGCTTTTGTCCTCATCCCTTTAGTCGAACTGGCCCATGAGGTGAAGATGGCGGACGGCACACAGCTAAATATTCAGGAACTAATAGCAAAACTTCCGCAGGAAGCGTTACAGGGAGTTGCTCTATATAATAATGGACATCGTCATGCATACAGTTAAAATCAAATCTATCCGTATCGGCCTCGACCAACCTCTCGCTTTTATGTGCGGACCCTGCGTCATTGAAAGCCGCGAACACGCTTTGCAGTCGGCGGAATTCCTTCAGAAAACTTTTGCCAAGAAAAACATTCCCCTGATCTATAAGTCAAGCTACGATAAAGCCAACCGCTCCTCTATCTCCTCTTTTCGCGGTCTTGGAATGGACGAAGGCCTTCGTATCCTTGAAACGATAAAAAAAGAATTTGACCTCCCTATCGTCACCGATGTGCATACTATTGAAGAAGCACGCGCAGCCGGAAATGTCGTAGACATCCTCCAGATTCCTGCCTTTCTTTGCCGTCAAACAGATTTATTAGTCGCCGCTGCCGAAACCGGCGCAGTCGTCAGCGTCAAAAAAGGGCAGTTCATGGCTCCCTGGGATATGGGAAATGTTGTTGAGAAAATCCGCGCTAGCGGCAACCCTAACATTATCCTTGTCGAACGCGGCGCAAGCTTCGGTTATAACACCCTTGTCACTGATCTGCGCTCATTGCCCATCATGCAGAGCTTCGGTGTTCCTGTCTGCTTTGATGCAACCCACTCCGTGCAGCAACCCGGCGGCTTAGGCACAATCACCGGCGGACAACGCGAATATGTCCCTTTGTTAGCCCGTGCAGCAGTTGCAGCAGGCGTTCAATGCGTGTTCTTAGAAACACATAACGATCCGGCACGTGCTCCTAGTGATGCTGCCAATATGCTGCCCCATCACGAGCTGCCCGCGCTGCTTGACCAGCTAATTGCTATCCACGCAATTTTACACACTAACACCCCACACGCCCAGACATGTGCAAAATAAAACAGGCTTCCTATATCAGTTTCTTTCTGTTTTGCATAACCTTGGCCGGGTTGGCCTATCTTATTTACCCCAATGTGGAAAGCATTCCTGATACCTACCGCCAGGTTTTTGCCTTTGCTAAAAAGGAAAATACTTCTTCCTCCACTCAGCAAGTGCGCTATGGCGTGGAAAAAACGCACTTGAATGGCGGGACCACGCCCCGGGGGACTGTAAATGTCGTCTGTGATAAGTCTACCCTTGAGCTTTACCCAAAAAAAGGACTAGGTCAGTCTGTAGAGGAAATGGAGACAATTACAGCAACGTGGGAACCTAAGGGCGAACGTCAGCTTTCCTATCGGCTGCAGGCACAGCAAGCGCTTTTCTATCCCAAGAGCTCCCAGATCGTCATGCAGAAAGTCTCGGCAGAACCCAAAGCCCGCCCCAGCGTGCCGAATAGCTTGGAAGTTATTGATGCAGGCTCAGCCGAATACGACGGCACGACTTTGCGTTTAATGGATAATGTCAAGGCACGTTTTGAAACGGTTGAAATCATGGCCGGTCAAGCTCAGATCTTTCCTAAAAAGATGGAACAGAAAACAGAAATATCTAAAATAAAATTGGAAGACAATGTCTTCATCAACTCGCTTGTCGATGTTTCTCCCTTTTCTATTAAAGCTCCCCATCTGGAATGGGACCTTGAGACCAACGCCATCACTAGCAATGCAGCTCCTGATCAAATTTGTATGGAAGACCCTACTTCGTTGATCTATGGTGATAACTTGACGGCATACCTATATAAAGACAACCAAACGCTTACCCCCAAGAGTATTCATCTTGCCGGTAATGTCAAAATTCAAAAATACACGGCTTCCGGCTCTCAATATGCCATTGCCGATGCCTTGGACTATAATCCAGTAAAGCACGAATGGGAACTTTCTGCTATCGCCCCCCACAGGGTCCTGTACTATGATAAACAGAATAGCATCACCATTAGCGCTCCCAAAATTCTGGTCAAACAAAATACCGATAAAGCCAAACCCCACGTTAAAGCCTTGGGCGATGTACGCTTTGTTTTTGCAGAACAAGAGCTAAGCGAACTAATGAACCGTTTTCAATCCTCAGCCCTAAAAAAGCCATGATGACGCCGGATAGCTCCCAGCCTGTGCTAAGAGTCGAAGGGTTGATAAAATCCTACGGAAATAAACGCGTAGTGGATGGTCTATCCTTCGAAGTGAGTGCAGGCGAAATCGTAGGACTCCTGGGCCCCAACGGTGCCGGTAAAACCACTGCATTCTATATGACAATGGGATTGATTAAGCCTGACGGAGGCAAAGTCTGGTTTAAAGGACAAGACGTTACACGTTGGCCCATACACCAACGAGCGCATGCAGGAATGGGTTATCTTGCGCAAGAACCCTCTATCTTCCGTCCTTTGACTGTGGAAGAAAATATTCTTAGCATACTTGAAACCTTACCGCTATCTAAAACGCAGCGTAATGAAAAGCTCCAACAGCTTTTAGCAGAACTGCATTTGGAACATCTTGCAAAGAAAGTCTCTGTAGCCTTATCTGGCGGAGAGAGACGCCGTTTAGAAATTACCCGCGCCCTAGTGACCAATCCCCAATGCTTACTTCTAGATGAGCCTTTTGCCAATATTGATCCCATCTCCGTCGAAGAAGTCAAAGCCCTGGTGAAGTTGTTGGCTAGCCGCAATATTAGCGTCCTCATCACCGACCATAATGCACGTGAGATCTTCAGCCTTGTCGACCGCAGCTATCTTGTCTACGAGGGTAAGGTTCTATGCAGCGGAGATGTGAACGACCTTGTAAATGATCCTTTGGTTAGGACACGCTATTTAGGTGAACATTTCCATATGTAATAATCACTTTTGGAGAATCTATGCGCTTAGAATATGTTCCTTTTGATACTTTCGTTAATCAAGTTGAATCGCCTTCTGCCCAGACTTCTATCGGCTCTTTACCTCCTGCCTGTGAGCTTATTTATTCGCAAATCTCTTCCAGTTGGGCCGTTAGATGGATCGACACCCAGTTTTTAAAAGTGTCCGTTCCGATTATTCAAAATATATACCAGAAAGCAGGCGAAATAAATAAATTGACACGACCGCTGAATGCTGTCTGGTATTTGTGCCTTGCCATTGAACTTTCACAGGATAATGACAATCATTTTGAAGGATGCAAATCACTTGTTGCCTGCAGGAATCTAACAGCACTCATGCTTTACGACTGCATGCGTGATTTAAATCCTTCGAACAGCAAGGACATTATTGCTGCGTTTCAAAGTCAAGTTCCCACCGATATTTTCTGGTGGTGCGGCGATTTTATTTCGATGTATACCATTCCTCCCAAACTCTACATCGATGATAAAACATCCCAACCCTTTCAAGGGTATACCTCGGACTTGATAGCACAAGTTAGCGATCTCGATGATAATTCGCGCATCCTCTTTATGTGTTCAGTCTTGAGCGATATGCAGAATAATACCGCGGATGTTCCGCAGGTTTGGTTTCAAGATGCCTACAATGCTATTTTAGTGAATAAATCTTTGAGCTGGCAAAATCAGCGCGGAGGTATCGAACGACTTTATCAATACCTCATTTTGCAATGTCAGCTAATGAGTACTGCAGGAAAATAACTGCTTCCAGTGTTATACAGGCTTTTATTCCTTAGGCATGAACGAATTTATTAGTTTATGCCCTTGTTTATACCTTAAAATATACTTAACCATTTTCAATGCTTTCAAAAATCAATTTTTAAGTAACAAATTCATTTTTTAACTTGACAATCCCCCCCTTGCACAGTAGTGTCTCTACTCTTAGAAAAGCATAACCTAGAAATTAGTCATTTACAATTCGCTATGAGGTAGCAAAATGTCTGAAAATTTCCTCCAAAATCTAGATCCTATCATGTTGAAAACTCGTTTTAACATACAGGAAGAAGAACTTGAAATCATTAGACAGTCAGGTGTGGAAGCAAAAAAATATTTAGACGTTTTTATTGAAGATATGTACAAATGGATGCCTTCTCTGCGCGAGTTTAAAACGTTTTTTATTAATGAATCGATGATTCCCCATGTTAAATTCCAGCAGAAAGCCTATTGGGCGGTTTTTTTCAACGGACGTATAGACCAGGACTATGTCAAAAACCGGACAACGATCGGCTTCACACATGCACGCATTAACCTTCCTATCAACACCTACTGCGTGGGTATGAACTTCTCCATTGAATGGTGGATGAGCCGTACGGACGAATTTATTTCAGATCATGCTAAAAGCGCTCTCTTTTCCTCTGCCTTCAGAAAGCTTTGCAGCCTTGACATAGCCCTCATTACAGAATCTTACAGTCAGTTGATGAACGATAAGGTGAAAGCCCTACTGGATGATACAAACTCCATCCTGGATAAAGTGACAATGGTGGCAGAGTCCATTGCTATCGGGGATTTCTCCCAAGGCTATAAGTCGACAGGGGAACAAGACAAACGCCTTTCAGCCGCTATCAACCAGATGATGGATAACCTTAAAGAGGTCGTTAAACAAACTAAGATTATTGCGCAAGGTAGATACGATATTGAATTTACCCCTCTAAGCGATCTCGATGAACTGGGTAAAGCCGTTAGTGAGATGACCAGGGCCCTTCGCGAAATGTCCTATGAAAGTAAGAAGTCGGCTTGGATTAAAACCGGTCAAGCTGAGCTCTCCAATATAATGCGGGGAGACCAAGACCTTAGGGAACTAGGCAAGAATATCATCTCCTTCTTATCAAAGTACGCAGGTGCGTTGATGGGCACTATCTACCAGGTCGACTACACCATGGAAAAAACCCTAGAACTAGTCGGCAGCTACGCCTTCCACCGCCGTAAAGGCGACCGCAGTAAAATCCAATTCGGCGAAGGTCTGGTCGGACAGTGCGCACTCGAAAAAGAGATCATCGTCTTCTCAAATGTTCCTGATGACTACACCACCATCAGTTCCAGCTTAGGCGAAGCTATACCTAAAAATATTCTTGTCTCACCGCTATTGATCGAAAAAGAACTGATAGGCGTTATGGAGCTTGCTTCGCATGATGTCTTTGACAGCACCAAAATGGAACTTTTGCGCCAGGTGAGCGAAAATGTCGCTATCGCGCTAAAATCCTGCCAAAATAGCGAGAAGATGAAATTCCTTCTTGACGATAGTAAGCGTCAATCCGATGAGCTGCAAGCGCAACAGGAAGAACTCCGCTGCACTAACGAAGAGCTGCAGTCCCAGCAAGAAATGCTCCGAAAAAGTAATGAGGAATTGGAAAGACAAACTTCTGTCCTTAAGAAATCCGAAGAAGAAATTAAGAATAAGAATGAAGAACTTAACCTTAAGACGACATATCTGGAGACACAGTCTAGCGAAATTAAGGTGAAGAGTACCCAAATTGAAAAAGCCAAAGGTGAATTGGAACACCGCGCAAAAGAGCTTGAATTAGCTAGCAAGTACAAGTCGGAGTTTCTAGCCAACATGTCGCATGAGCTAAGAACACCGCTGAACAGTCTGCTTATCCTCAGTAAAAGCCTCGCAGAAAACGAAGACGGCAACCTCACCAAAGAACAAATCGAATCTGCAAGTGTTATCCATCGCGGCGGTCAGGATCTACTTACCCTTATCAACGATATCTTAGACCTTTCAAAAGTGGAAGCGGGAAAACTACAGATTCAAATCGATGAAGTGAAATTTCAATCCATTATTGAAAATCTAAAGCGATCTTTTGGGCCCATAGCCAATGAAAGAGGCCTCCAATTCGTACAAGAAATTTATAACCTATCGAACACTACACTAAAAACAGATGGTCATCGGGCAGAGCAGATATTAAAGAACTTCCTCTCTAACGCCTTTAAGTTTACGCAAAAGGGGAGTGTGACCTTTAAAATCCACCCTCCTGCCCCGCAAACACAATTCCGTTCACCCTTACTTTCTCCCTACAATTGCATCGGTTTCTCTGTGATAGATACAGGAATCGGTATTTCAAAAGACAAACAAGACATCATCTTCCAAGCTTTCCAACAGGGCGATGGGTCAACCAGCAGAAAATACGGTGGAACCGGCCTAGGCCTCTCCATCTCAAGAGAACTTTCTAGGATACTTAATGGTGAAATCCACATTGAAAGCGAAATAGGCAAGGGCAGTACCTTCACTCTCTATCTTCCTCTTGAACATAAAGAAGCTGTTACGGAAAAAAAAAAGGAATGGGCCAGCCTCATGTGATTGAACATAAACCTGTAATAATCAATGAGATAAAGTGTTGCGAGGTTGAAAGTTCATTTCTACAAGAAATAGCTCAGCCCCAGTGTTTGGAGCATAAACCAATAATTGTTAATGAGATAAAGGAAATTGACGATAGAAATTCGGTTCAAAGGGGAGATCCAGTTCTCCTTATTGTGGAAGATGACATCAGCTTCTCTATGATTTTAAAAGGGATTTGCCATAAGAAAGGTTATAAATGCCTATGGGCTTCCACAGGGGCGGAAGCCTTAGATCTATCACAGAAATATCTTCCTAAAGGCATAACCCTTGATATAGAACTACCCGACATGAGCGGCAGGCAAATATTGGAAAAGTTGAAGGAAAACCCTGAGACAAGCCAAATACCTGTCCATGTGATTTCTTTTGATGCCGATGAAGCGCTTTCCCTTCAAAAAGGAGCGGTGGGACATTTGACCAAGCCTGTCATGTCCTCAGACATTGAAAAAGCTCTTTCTAATGTGTGCCATACTCAGAAGAGAAGCATCAAAAATGTACTGGTTGTTGAAGATACCTACAGCGAACAACAGGCCATTTCTAACATCATTAAAAACAAAAATATTTTTGCCACTATCGTTGATAGCGGTCTTAAAGCTATCGAGAAGATTCAAAATGAACAGTTTGATTGCATCATCCTCGACCTGCAATTGCCTGATATATCGGGCGCAGAGCTGTTAAGGCGTATTAATACACTGCCTACCATTAAACTGCCCCCGGTTATAGTCTACACCGGACGCGACCTAAATAAAGAGGAATTTGATGAACTCAACGAATACACCTCCAGCTTTATTCTTAAAGGTATTAATTCTAAAGACCGTCTTTTAGATGAATTAGACCTCTTTTTACACAAAATTAAATCCAAAGATAATTCCCAGCAGAATACCCAGGCTCCCAGCAACCCAAATCAGTCTATTGAAAATGTAAAAGTTCTCGTTGTTGATGATGATATGCGCAATACCTTTGCACTTTCTTCCGCATTGAAAAAGAAAGGTCTTGTCATCATCTTAGCGGATAACGGAAAAACAGCTTTAGATAAATTGCAAAGCGAGCCCGGCATCGAACTGGTCATCATGGACATAATGATGCCCGTGATGGATGGATATGAGGCTATCAGCAGAATAAGGATGCAAAAACAATATGATAACATCCCTATCATTGCCTTAACGGCGAAAATCTTGCCCGAAGATAAAAACAAAGCTTTCGAAGTCGGTGCAAATGACTTCTTAACTAAGCCGGTAGACGTAGATAAACTGCTCAGCTTAATTAAACTGTGGTATGCACATGCCCAAAATAATCTTGTGAGGAAATGAGAAGTTCATGCTTTCCCATGATATAGAACAAATTGAATTCGATCTGTTTATTAAGGCTATCTATAAACGGCATGGATATGATTTCGGAAACTATTCTAAAGCTTCAATCCTTCGACGGTTGAAGCTTTTTCTGGAAAAATCCCCTTATAGTAACCTTTCAGAGTGTATTTCTCCTCTGCTTAGAGACGAGAACTTTTTCGGCAACCTCCTCTCCACATGCCTTATTTCAGTGACAGAGTTGTTCCGTGACCCCTCGTTTTTTAAAACATGCATTCAAAAGATCGTTCCCATCTTAAAGACATATCCTTTCATAAAAATTTGGCATGCAGGATGCGCTACAGGGGAAGAAGTGTATTCTATGGCCATTCTGTTGACAGAGATGGGCTTCAGTAAAAAATTCCTTCTCTACGGCACTGACATAAATCATGAGGCTTTAAGAGTAGCTCAAGAAGGTATTTATCGCATAGATGAATTGGAAAGGGCCTCACTCCGCTATACTGAAGCGGGAGGAAAATACTCTCTTTCTCATTATTATCATCAAAAATATGGTTACGGCAAATTCTTAGACTCGTTAAAAGAGAATGTCGTATTTTCTACCCATAACTTAGATACTGATGGCATTTTCGGTGATATGCACGTGATCCTATGTCGTAATGTCCTAATCTATTTTAAGCGCCCTCTGCAAAATAAAGTGATCAGCTTATTTCAAAATAGCCTTGTCCATAGGGGATTCCTCTGTCTAGGGCCTAAAGAGAGCATGGATTTCATGGAAAAGAAAGATAAATTTGAAGTGATTTCTGAAAGAGAAAAAATTTTCAGAAAACTTTAGGCTAAAATGAAAGAAAAATTTAAAGCAATTGTCTGTGGGGGCTCTGCCGGAGGTTTCGAGAGCTTGGAAAATATTATCAAGACTCTTCCAAAAGATTTTTCGCTTCCGATTATTGTCGTTTTGCATGTCGGTCAGGAAGGTGGGAAATACTTTGCATCACTCATTAAAAGATTCACCTCGTTGGCCGTGCGTGAGCCTGTAGAGAAAGAATATGTCGTGCCGGGTGTAATCTATATCGCTCCTCCGGGCTATCACCTGCTAGTGGAAGAAGACTATACTTTCAGCTACTCTTCAGAAGAAAAAGTGTGCTTTTCTCGTCCATCCATTGACGTTCTTTTCTCCTCAGCTGCAGAGGCATATAGGGAACAACTCATCGGTATACTATTGAGCGGTGCCAACACCGACGGGAGCGAGGGGATAGCTGATATTATGAATAGAAAAGGGATTACGATTGTGGAAGATCCTCAAACTGCTAAATTTCAATTAATGCCTTCTTCAGCTATCAAGAGAACTCCTTCCACTCTTATTCTGAACTCAAGTGAAATGTCTGTTAAAATAACCCAACTCTTAAAGCAAGGAAAAGACTAATGTCAGAAACATCCCTGCGCCACATTCTTGTCGTGGATGATCACTATCCTAACCATCTAGCAGTAGCCAGCGTCTTAAAAAAACTCCCTTTTCAGATCACTAAAGCTTTTTCAGGGCAAGAGGCTCTAAATTTGGTAGCTCAACAGTCCTTCGCATTGATATTAATGGATGTGAAAATGCCGGGTATGAATGGTTATGAGGCTGCTCAAGCTATTCAAGTACTTCCAGGGTATTCTTCGGTGCCTATTATTTTTATGACCGCCGCAGATAGCCACGAGGAAAACTCACTGAGTATATACACTATCAATAGTCCTCAGTTCATTTATAAACCCTTTGATTCTGAAAACCTTATTAATAAAATCACCTCAATACTGAGTTAATTATGGCTATCGATAGGGCTCAAGTATTAATTGTAGACGATACCCCCGCCAATATCTTTGTAATGAAAACGGCATTGGAATCTCTTGATGTAACCATTATCACCGCTACGAATGGGAATGAAGCCCTGACACAGCTGATTCAGCATAAAATTGCCGTCGTTTTGCTCGATGTGCAAATGCCTTACATGGACGGCTTTGAAGTCGCAGAACTTATGCGCGAGCACGAAGAAACGCGGTATATCCCCATCATCTTTGTTACGGCTTTCGACCAAGATAAAAACTTCATTTTCCGCGGTTATCAGGCTGGGGGGGTCGACTATATTTTCAAACCTTTCGATGTGAATGTCCTAAAAAGCAAAGTCGCTGTCTTTGTGAACATCTATCAGCAGAAATACGAATTATCTAAACAAACAAATGAGCTTTCCCTTCTATTAAGGGAAAAAGAATGCCTCATAGACCACATTGAAGAGCAGAATAAAAGAAAAGACCTTTTGATCGAAGAAAACCAGCAACAAAAAAAGAAACTGGATAATTACTTCCGATTAAAGCTCTTATCCTTAGCAGGGCTCTTTATATTGGTGATTCTTATCGGGCTTGTTTACAACACTAACATGGCCAGGAAGAACTCAGAACTTCTTTTACGGACGGATGAATTACATCAGCTGAATGACTACACTGTGGCTCTGAACGAAGCTTATCAAAAATTCATTCCCTATGACATCTTAAAACTCCTTAATAAAGATAGTATCTTAGAAGTCAAAGTAGGTGACCAAGTCCTAAAGGATATGATCGTTCTCTTCGTCGATGTTAGAGGCTACAGCACGATTGCTGAAAACCTTTCTTCCGAAGAAAACATGCAGCTGATCAACCACCTGCTAGAGCTCATGCAAAATCCTATTCTTGAACGGAATGGGATTATCAATAAATACCTTGGGGATGGCCTAATGGCCCTTTTTCATACGAATGCTAATGACGCCTTGGATGCAGCCATCGCCCTTTTGAAAAATATTGAAGCATATAGCTACCAACGTTTGGGAGAAGATAAACCTCCCATCAGAGTAGGGATTGGCATAGATAAAGGCGAGATGATGGTAGGCACGGTAGGAACAAAAAACCGTATGGAACAAACCGTAGTCTCCGATGCTGTCAATGTGGCCTCACGTATTGAAGGCATGACAAAAATGTACGGCGCATCCCTCCTCATCAGTGAAAACATCTACCATAATTTAACCAATCCCTCACAATATACAATTCGTCTTATGGATACTGTTAAGGTCAAAGGTAGAAATAAGAACGTCATTGTCTACCAGGTTTTCGACGGAGAATGCCAAGCTTCCAAAGAGCTTTGCAAAAAAACAATGAAAGATTTTGGAGAAGGACTTCTGCTGTTTAGAGAAAAAAAATTCTCTGAGGCTTTACATGCTTTTCAAAAAGTTTTAGAGATAAATCATGATGATATTACGGCGGCTATTTTCAAAGAGAGATGCATTCAGTGTATGAATGGACCTGTAGAGAATGACTGGTCGCATGTACGCATATTAGAAAATAAGTAAGCACAGAAATAAGTATCAATACAAATTATAATAATATGGCTAAAAAATTTTAAGGCTTTATAAATGAATTTAGAACTCAAATTTTTCATAACTTGAAATGTGACGTAAGTTCGAAATAGAGTAAATAAAAACAAATATAGCAACATTTAAGAGGGCAGCGTAATCATTACGTTGTATTACACTTATGGCAACTTCAACATCCTTAATAGGACTCCCAGCGATATCTTTAACCAGTGAAACGGCAGCACCAAGAAAGTCCTCGAGTCTGCTTAATATCTTTGCCAGTCGAATTGAAGAATTTAACCTCTTATGTGAATCATGTATTTTCAAAAACTTAGATACTAAAAATACTAAGAAAATCGCCCGTCATTGCGAATTTGTAACATTAGAAGAGTCAAAACCCCAATTATTTAATGCAGGAGACAAAGCGGATTCTGCCTACATAGTCGATAAGGGGGCCGTTGTGGCTTATAATGATAAGTTACAAATACTCTTTAAAGAGAATAGCCTTTTCGGTGAATTAGCTTTCTTTACAGAAGGCATTCGCACTCTTTCTGTAAAAGCATTTGGAAAAGGGAAAACCGTTTTACTAAAAATACCGGGCAGTACTTTCCGAAAGGTTATATATAAACATTTTAACGTCTTAAAAGATTTCTTTATTCGTATTTCAGACGCTGTCCGTTTGTGTAATGAGATGAATGTTGAAGCTAAAGCCGTCTCACCGCTAGAGAGAAAAACCTCTCTTCAATTCTCTGTATTAAAAGAGCAAGAATTGTATGACGATATCATAGATCAAGTGAAAAAATACCAGCCTAAAGATATCTTATCCGTTGAACCAAAGGATTACATTTATGAAGTCTTCCCCAAATTATTAAATCCCTCTATACACGCCAAATGCGAATCATTGCTTGAACTTGTTATTTACCTACGGACTTTACAAGAAGTCCATCCCGAACAAAAACAAGAAATCAGCGTCTTCGAAATAATCCTGCTACAACAATTTCACAAAATTCTTTCCCATCCACATCATCTGGATGGTACTATAGCTGCCAAGCTATTATTTATCTGTGTCCAGCATCCTTCTTTACATCCCTATTTTGATATCGTAAAAGTCGTTTGCAAACATTTTTATCAACCTAATTTAAAAGATACCGCCCAAAAAGAAACATACTTCCATTTTCAGCTTTCTTTATTCCTTTATCAATTGCGGAATAGAACGGATATTCCTGATTGGACTTCCCAACTTAAAGAAGTTCTCTTAATGCTCAAACAAATGGAAATTTTCAATTTTATAAAACTATTTGAAAAGATCTCATTTATGGGAAAAGTGGATTTGTTTTTTGCAGCCGAAAAACATATTCGCCATGCAAAGGAAATACTATTTAAGCAAGGGGATCCTGGGGATGCAATGTATATCATCACCAAAGGGCTGGCAGCTGTCATAGTGGAAATAAAAGAAAAGTCCAGATCAGCAAATGGAAAAGAGGAAATAAAGGTTCAGAAAGTCATAAAAGCTTTTAAATCCGCCGGAGATTTCTTTGGAGACATAGCTTTAATTGACGGGCAAACGCGTTCAGCGACCATTGAAATTTTAGAAAATGGAACTGAACTTCTAAAAATAGGCAAAGAAGCCTTTGAAACGAGCTTACGTGACAATAAACAGATTCTCATAGAACTCATTCAAACATACTGCTTAAGTTTACTGGAACATAACAGGAATGTGGGTCAAAATGCATCATTTACACTAGCCAAAGGCACTGTGGAGAGCTCTTCCCAACAGGTATCGGAACCTATTTCAGGAGTGCATTCCCCGCGCAGAAAAAAGACTGACCAAAATTTATCTGAGAGTGATCAAATAGCCCAATTTCTTAAGCAAACAGCTTTAGCAGATAAGTTAGCAGATATTCAGAAAAAACATCCTATTTTAAGTTTGCATAAACAATTAGAAAAAATTTACAAATTTAAACGAGATTGGAAACAAATTCCTGAAGATATGAATAATCTTTATGGGATTGATGTTCCTGTTGACGCTAATGCAAGCCCAAGAATTATTTCCACTATACCTTTAATTGAAATAATACGGTCGCTTTTTCCAGATAATAAGCTCATACCCGTATACATCAAAATAAACCAAACACAATACCACTCACATGCTAATCCCAGGGAGCATACTTCAATCGAAGAGACATTATCTCAATTTCTTTTAGAAATTTCAAAGCATACCTCTTCTCCTGTAAGTCATGAACATATCCTAAAAGAGATTCAACCTCTTCTAGAAGACTGGAAAAAGTGGAAAAGCTCACCTGAAAGAGATCAATACAATAGCAATCTACATCTGCCGTGTGAAGAAATAGCCCGTGGGTGTACCAACAATGCGTGGATGCCTGCAGATCAACTGATAAGAACGTCTTTGGATACTATTAATATCTATGAAGGGACTTCAAAGGAACATTACCACGGACAACTTAAGGGCATAAGTTTAGAAATTCATATAGTCGGAGATACATCCTCTGTGACACAAACAAAATACGCCATTCTGATGGATCCTAAAACGAGAGGTTTCAACCGATTTGCCATCCATGCGATCATTCCTTTTAAATGGCAGCTGTTCCCCAATAATAATCCACCCACGGGTATCCTAACTATTGAACAAGATACTACCGGAATAATGTTTGGACCGGATGTTGAAATAAATAAACAGGTATTAGCTAAGCTACTGCAGCTTTTCAAACGCTATATATAATAGGATATCGTTTATTACGAACTTACACTTTCAACTTGTAGCTAGCCGTACTGAGGAAATTTTCTTGGACATAAGCTTCGAAAACTTCAATCCGCTTACGGCACTCAGGATGTTTAAAATGCTTGGATGTTTTTACTCTCTCTATGCACTTTAGAGCTTTTTTTATTTCATTCCTGGGATTGGATAAAGGCCTAAGAGTGTGAAGGTGGCTGCTTCTGATTTTTAATTCCACTTTTAATGGCTTTACTAAATGGCCCTCTAAAGACCGATGAAAAGAGTTCTCCATCATATAGAGGAAAAGATTCTCAAAATCGGTATTAGCACACACCGTACTATATAGTGTATCAGTATCATGATGATCAATGATGATGTGCAAATGGGAAAAATGCTTTAAAGGATTGACCATTTTTAACGCCCATAATATTTTTCCACGTCTTAGCTGATACCAGCTTGGATCAGCCATGACGGCATCCAGAAACGAAAAGTAGTAACGAATACTATTGATTTCCATGAGTTTGCTTAACACATCATCGATGCTCGTACATGTCCGAAATTCTTCCGGGTAATTCCATCCTGCAGGAAAATAGGGGGTGTGTAGGGTTCTGCATTATTTAATAAAGCGGCTAATTCCTCTCTCCAAATATATCCAAGTCTTACAGACACCCTAATGATATTCTTTTTTTGTTCTAAGGATAAACCATTCAGTTCGGGTATGATCTCTCCGCGCGAATGGAGTAGGATGATTTGCAGCTCAGAGTGATAGACTCTTAGTTTTGGAAATTGCTGTAATCTGGGGAAAAGAGTCATTGCGATGTTATAGATGATCTTTATACTGCTCTTCGTTTCTTGAAAGAGATCGATTCTTTTTGTAGTGAGGATCTCTTTATATCCTAATGAGTCATCCTGAAGATATTTTCAAATAGTTTTTTTGAATGGCTTAGAAAGACAGCCGGCACGGACGAACCTGTATCACTCGTTGAAGGCTTGATGGCAGACATTTTAATACCCTAAAGTGTGAATGGGGAGTTTATCAAAAAGTGTCAATGACGAACAACTAGTAAGCTATGACATAAAAAAATGTAAGGACCGTATCCGTGCCAAATAAGAATTGTGTTTTTTATGGTAGCCTTCATACAATATCACAGCACACTAACCACGTCCTGGTATAGGAGTGTGAGAAACGATTTTTTAGGCAATTTTAACAAGCTGTAAGGCTGTCAAGCATTCCAACGCACCTTGTTCAGTGAGCACGGACTGACCGGTGTCCTCGTCGTAAGTCATTCTACCTTCAGCATTTGGAATCAACTCGAGGAGGTCATTACGTTGCACGTTATCTAGCAGTGAAGTTGTGGAATCAATAATAATCTGTTTAATAACTGACTCGATGGTAAATTCTTTGAAGAACATCTCTAAGAAGTCTCCTGGCCTGTCCATATAATTTATAAGCTGGAGAGGTAGTACCGGAGTGCTAGGATCTAAAATGATCTCATGGGAATAACCTAGCTGCATGTGGAAGCGGTTAGCAAAAAAGTCGCCCGCATGCGAAAGCTGGGTGTAATCTTTTATGTGGGTAAGTTTTTCAAAAAAACCGGGGCTATTGAAAACTGTTTTCATCATCGCCTGGATGCTCTGGTAGATGAAAACTTTTTGGAATTCCGCATTGCTTGTCACAGTATGTGCACGCATATAGCTTTTGCCCAACTTATTATAGCGTCGCTCAATTCCTTCACGAATACCTCTAGAAGATCTGTGAATACCCTTTAAATGTTTGAATAATGCCTCAGAGCGTTTTTCCGATTTTAGATCTGAAACGGCTTTAAGCAAAGTCAAAAACTGGTACTGGGTGTATGAAATCTCTGCATGCGGATCTTGAGGTATTGCCAGAAGATTTTGAAAGAATGTAGTGTTGATAACATGGCTTTCAATCTGACGTATTTTATGGAGATGCTTCTGATCGCCTTTTGATTTCAGGGAGGTCTTCACTTCAGTCCAAAGACCATTCCAAGTGGTCCTGCCAATACTTTTAGGCAATTCATGCGCACGGCAACCTTTCCATAAGTTTTCCGGCATTCTATTATAATAGTCGATTAGGGCGTCATTCTTACCTGTATTGCATTCCGCGATAGCTCGGGCAAATAAAACAAGCTTTTCTTCCCTTGGAGTGATCAACTCCCCGGGAGCTAAATCATGAGGAGCTTCCAAAATGTTTTGAATGGCCATTGTCGCCATATATAGCTGCCGTGAGATTGTCCCATTGGGATTGTCGGGGGAATTTAACACTTGGGATAAGAAGGGCATTGTGATGATATTGTCGTAGATTGAATTTATTGAGGACGTTTCTTCCACAAGTATGACAGATAGAATCTCTGTTTTCTGAGCTGAAGGCAATCCCGCAATCCTTAATTTCAAACTATCAAAGAGAGGTGTAATACTTGCCATTGAAATTCCCTTTGGAAGAACCTCACGTGTCAATTTATCCCAAAATGTTTGCCGGCCTTCTTTACGCAACGTGTCGAGATTCCAGCTTACACTCTGATCCAACACATTTTCTGGGGGAGGTGTATACTCAATAAGGGATTCGGAGGCGGCAAGTTTATGGAACTGCTGGTAAAGTATATGGGGATTATTCGGGGAAAATTCGTGTTCATCACTGCAGCTTGAAAGTGTTTCACTGGCAAGCAAATATAAAGGATGCGTTTCATCTATTTGCAGCATGCGAGCTTCTTTTAAGATAAGCTGTACAACTTGAATTTTAAGACCGGGTAGCAAGTCACTTTGTAATAAACGAGTGAGATATTCATGCGATTTTTTTAAGTTATCAGTATTGCTAAGATAGCGGTTAATTGCCATATTCAAGTGTGTATCAAGAATATCAAATTGGGTTCCTTCTATTATATCTATGGGAGGAATAAATAATTTATTATTAAGTTCCCCATATTTCAAAAAGAAAAATGTGATTCTTGTAGAGTCTGGCATGTCCCAAATATATAATTCGGTGCTAGGGTCATGGTCCACAAATAAGATAGGTCTATCTGTGGGACATTTAAAAGGCTCCTTTTTAATAGCATCATAAATCCAAAGGGCTTCTGAACCATCACTTAAAATATTGTTTACAGCGTAATTTAAAGCAGGAATCCTTTCTTCGTAAGTCAAACAGTTGAATAACAACTCGATTTGCACAAGTTTTCTAAAATTGTATTCATTTTTAGAGTTTAGAGAAAAGCTAATGAGAAGTTCTAAGTTTTGTGAATGGATATCATTAGGATGAAGATGTCTGATGACCTTACAAATATTTCGTAGGATGCTAGCGCCATTATTTTTAAAATATTCTAAACCATAGCTTGTTGAAATCAGATTCATCTGGGATTTCAGCGCATTAAATTGTTCTTTATTAAGTTTACAGGCGTAAGAAAGGAGGGGGTTCAGATTATCCATGTTGGAGGGGCGTCTTAGATCCACTATTTCTAATAGATCTTCCAAATCTTGCATTGAAAAACGGTGTAAAAATTCTCCTAAAAATCCCAATGCAGTAAACCTATCTAAAGAAGAGGAATTATGCTTAAGAAGATTAGCTTTATAAAAAAAGTCAATTACAGCCTCAATTTTCATGAGAGGAAGTTTAGAGAATAATCTAAGGATTTTTCTGACGGTATTGGTATTATAATTATAATCGATATAACCCATCAGACGTGAAAGCTGTGATAAATAAATGGGCTTATTGGTTTCCGATATCCCGGAAATTGAAGCAAACCATGTATAGCAATTTTGGATAGAATAAAATTTGAAAATTGTTAGGTAGGATAATAACTTTTCTCTTTCAGCTATATTAAGAGCGGCGAGATGGTCATCGTAAAATTTCTGAAAATCTATAGGAGAAGAGTGTAAATAAATGTCTTTAATAAACTCACTGACTTGCGCATAAGTGTTATTATTAAATTTAGAATAGAAATTTAACATAATTAAAACGTTACCAGGACTTTTGCCTGTATAAATAACTTTATCAATATGCTTAAAGTATAAAGTGCGATTTTCAACCGGTATTGTAGTGAATAGTATTAATATCGATTCAATGTCTTCGGATGTAAAATAATATATTTTCTTTGCGTAAAGATTGTAAACAATATTTTTCGTTTCCTTCGGGCATTTTTTATAGAAGTCATAAAACTTATCGAAAGTCCTATCAATAATACTGAGAGGAACATTATCTAATACCAAGCGGGATCTAATAGAAAGGGGAGTGTTTTTCTTGATATAACTCCAGCCTGCACGCTTTGATATAAGTAAATAAGGAGAGCATAGTAAGAAAGCTGCACGTGAAAGAATATCGGTTGCAAGTTTAGCAAGCATATTATTCTTAAAAGGATTGATCGAGTGAAAAAGCCCGATGATATGATAATAATTATTAATAATGCGCATAGGTAAATATTGTAACACGTTATTTAATTTTATTAAATGATAAACTATTAATTTTAGACTTTAATAGTAAAAGAATTTCACAAATGATTAATTAGTAAGAGAATTACCGTTTTCCTTTCACACTCATTCTTTCCATTCCCTAAAATTTGGTACTACAGCAGATCCTCAAGAGGAATATTTAACATTCTTGCAAACATCAAATCCATGGTAGATCCGGCATAAGGATCTTTAGTTACACGTAAAGCAATATCCTTGATTGCCGCGGATAGTTTTTCCGGAGAGTGTTGCGATGCCCATATTTCTAAAGCGTCCTCCATATTTTCCGGAAGGTTAACGTTGCCGTTAAGATATCTAAGTTGCGCCTCGATGCTATTGAAGTCAGGATCTGCTCGTAAAGCATCCATATCTACATCATCGCCGACGGCTTTAAATCGATTGATGACATCATAGAGGATAACTTTATAAGCTGCTTTTTCTGTAGGAGGCCTCTCAATAAAGGTACGCCACCTTTTGGCATCTTTTTGTGAAAGACAGCCGACGGAAACAACTTTATCCTTACCATCGATAGACTCAATATGAACGATGACCTGATGTATATTGCAATGTCTGTATTCAAAAGGTTTTACTTCCACAAAGAACTCAGAAAGAGGAATAAAATTCTCAGTCGCCCAGATACGCTTATCAAAGTAGGTTGCTATCTTATGGATATAAGGAGAGGAAGCTTTAGAACAAATCTCTTCGAAAGAGTGGAGTTTCACATTTGTAAACAAAGTAGGTACAGCCGGCTTTTTACTAAAGCTGGAGATTTGTTGTTTAATATAAGCCTTTACCATGGAAGGTGAAGATGCATTCCTCCATTCTAAAGAACGGGGGTCATAATTCATCTCCCATTTCGTTTCTCTAAATTGTCCCCAAGCTTCATAAGACCGGTGTTGGCTGCTTTCTTTTTGCGTTTCTAACTCTTGGAAATTTTCCGTTTCTAATGTCGTATCACTTTCCACTTGGAGCTGTCTATCCAAATCTTCATTGACAAAAGTTTCTGTATCTATGCCATTCGTTAGAACGGGAACCATCGTGGGAAGAGGAGGAAGAGGAATTTTATCCATATAGCTTCTTAAATCCATAGCTTCTTGTTTTGAGAACCATGAGGTCCCTAGAATAACTTTGATCATATTGGTCTTGGTCAGTTCTATAGCTTGCTCAACGGGAATCTCTTTAAGCACCCATCCGAACAATTTGATGGGATCCACCTCAGTAAGGGGGACAAGGAAATCCTCATAAGTTGCATAGATCCGGAGCATCGTCCTAAAGTCGGGTGCTTGAATCATTTTGTTCAGGATGGCACGGCGTACGACGTTATGGATTTTTTGAGTATAACCTTCGTAGTTATCCGGAAGAGCCTCATCACTTTCGATGAGAATGCTATGATTGAATAGTTCTTTTAAAGAAGGAATCTTATCTGTTGGGTGGATGCTGTCACGGGTTTCTTCCAACATGACATAGAAGATTTCTTGGGCCTGTATTTTTTTGAATTCAGCAGCAAATTCAGCAGCTTTGCCTTCCATTAGCAAGGTGAGAATTTTTTTAATTTCTCTAAGGCGAAATGATTCCTGCAGTAGTTTATAGAAGGGCTGATTCTTATAGGTGATAACCGCGCTGTCGCTTTGGGGTACATTAGACCCGAACCCATGGACACCATCGAAATAGGTTAGACGTTGTTCTGTGGGGAGCCTGCATTCAGAAAAAGGAAGTATTACACGACTATTTATATCCATGTAGCTGAGTTTGTCTTTATGAAAGAAGACAATTGCTTGGATGCCGTTATTGGAATGGAGGCAGAAATCCGCCATAGTATTTGCTATTGTTAAGTTGCTAATCCCATTAAAGATGGCGGCGCCGTCCACAAGAAGGCTGCATTTTTTCTGAGGAGTAAAGTATTTTTTTAGGATAGATTGCAAAGTTTGCATTGCAGTGTCATTGGGGAGCACATCAATCCCATCTATAGGGCATTTATTAGAGATCAAATGGAGAATTTCGCCCAGCGTTCCCTTATCAAACATAAGATCGATAAAGGGGAAGTAGACTCCATCGTTATAGGGGGTCCCTGTTTTCTGAATAGAGGAATGGAACATAGAGATATAGTTGGTGGGATTGCTGCGTGCTATGCGGTCCCAGTAATAAATATCATTGGAAACAAAATAGCGGAGGTATAAGTAAGCAGCGCTGGGGTGATGTTTCAGTAGGGCATTGATTTTTTCCCTTTCTGGTTGAGAGTAAAACAGTTTTAATCGAAAGTTAGGGCACATACTTTCAAAATACTGAAAAGCAACGGAGGTTTCTATCGGCTTGTTAGCTTTGGCGGCTTCTTTATTAGCGTGTTCATAAAGCATTGCCATCAATTTGTTGATTTCATCGATTGTCAGGCCGTTGTGAAGATAGGAAAAATAAGATTTTACATAGTCTTCAAAAGGAGATTGGACTGTAAAACCTAACATCGGAGCGTCGCTACCCTCAAAAGGACAGGCGTTTCTAGGGATATGTATATTCTCTCTCTCAGCGATTTGCTTCAGCACTTTTTCAGAGAGGTGATCGTTTTTTATTACGCCATATTTAACATTAATGAGTTGAGGCAGGACCATTTTGATAACTACTGTGAGGATACCCCGGATCGTTGCAATTTCTTCCCAAGCGGGATGTTTAGCGATAAAATCGGGAATTAAGGATTTTTGGTCTTTTACATAATTGATAAACTTTTTTCTCTTTTCTTTAGAATTAATTTCAAAGTGTTTTGTATAGCTGAGCTTCTTTGCAATGGCAGGAACAATTTCTGCTAAATAGGTGTCTATGTTTATCGTGTAAAGCTTATTTTTAATGACAGCATCCAGAATGCCTGGTTGGTCTACAAATTCTTGAAGTGTCTTAAGAATGATAATTTTAAGATTTTCGCTTAAGTGTTTTTTATGGCCCACAGGATGGATGAGCTCGCGGTTCTGCTTAACCTGATGGTGCGCTTCATCTAAAAGCAGTTTGCAACTGGATTGATGGAAAGAGAGAATGTCTTTAATCTCTTCCGCAGATTTGGATTCCTTTCCCTTCCCATGCTTATATTCATGGCATAGCGTGAGGAATTCAAGCTCTAGGGACTGAGAGCTTTCTTTGCACATGTTTACGCCCTGGCGGTTCTCCAAAGCGCTCATAAAATTGATCCTTATGCCCTGGTAAGAATCGAATCCTCGTTGCTGCTCCCTGGATATGACCAGTGTATGGTCGACCAGTCCGTATACATCCTGGCTTTGTTTGGAGATAAAACGGAAATTGGTTTTAGCGTGCTGCTTGGGTACGGATGTGACTGGAACAAAACTTCCATTAGCAAAGTATGTTTTTTGCGCGCCCAGTCCCCATTCAGTCTTACCTAAAGAAGGCATAAGTTCGCATAATACATGCGGGTTAGGGTTGTTGAATTGTTCTGAATAAACCTCTATTTGTTTTTTCCATAAAATCCGTTTTGTTTTGCATTCGTATGTAAGCAGACGATAGGAAAGCCTGAAAGAGATCTGTGTAGTGGTAAACTTATAGGCTCTTCTTGCCTGCAGTTCTTGGCCAAGCAGTTCAATTTGTTGAGCAAATTCCTTTCCATTATTCTTTTCAAAAGCGACGAACGCTTTGTCAAAAAACGTTAAGATTTTATTGAACTGGTTTATTCTGGATTGGAGGATAAGGCATACGGTGGAATTGAGAATTAGTGCATTCAATGCTTCCGGTGAGAGATTAAGTTTTTTCTGTACGGGTAGAACATCCTCGTCATGAATGTTTTGCAGCCATTCTTTAAAAGAAGTGCGTGGTAACTCCGATAGATGCGGTGGATTAAGAAAGGCTTTGATTTGATTTTTTTTAGTTTCTAAATCTTCCTCTAATGTTCTCAGAAAATGATGTGAAAGAGAAAATACATGCCATAAGGACTCAAGGTTTTTTAATTTGTTCTGAGGGGGGATTCTTGCTTCGCGCTGGTAGTAGTCCAAAATGCTTTGGTTGATCAGATCGAATTTTTTCTTTTCCGATGCATTGCTTGCTGCTGTATTAAAAAGAGAAAAACCTTTTTCAAGTGGGTCAAAGAAGGGGATTTCTATAAAGGCAGTGTCATATAAGATGGAAAGCATATTTTCGATCATACTGTCGCTTTGATCCAACAGGGATAAGCCTTCAGGTTGAATCACAGGGCGGGGGTGGATCTCAGACTGTACCTCAAACTGTGCGTCATAGATTCTTTTTGCACCTTTAAAGAATGCGGTACCGTATTCAATAATTCCTTTACATGGAGATGAAATTACAGGATTGATCTGTAGATGAATATCCAATAGGAAGTATTTCGCAAGAGGAGCTACAACCTTTGCTGCACCAAAACGCACTCCTAAATGTTTATAGGGAATAGATAGGATATTTTTAATACGACATTTGAATTCATTGAGATTAGGGCTATTCTCGGGGTATTTTACTCTTGATTCTATAAATGACTGTATCTCAAGCGTATGAGGGCAGCTTTTCCTATGTGAAGCGACAATAGATAGAAGATGGATAGCAAATCTAGAAGACTCTGACCATCCGCTCCTGTGTATTTTAAGTAGCTTCTTGAGCTTATCAGCCCCAGGCAGATTTTCTCTTAGAATAACGTAATATCCTAAAAAATTTGGAATTAGGCTTTTGTGAAATCCTTTAGAAGATAAAGCAACTTCCTTTGGTGGAAAGCAATCAATTTCTTTATAGAGTTCCTCTAAGCAATTCTTTCTGACGTAGACGTGGGTAAAAAGCTCTGAAAGATAACTACTCCAAAGTGTATCCCAGCATAATGTCGTAGAAGGGAGTTCTACTGTAGGAAGGTATTCTTTTAGTTCTAAAGGCTTTACTCCGGTCGGAGTGAAAAGTGTGTTTGCAAGGAGTTTGGCTGCTACTTCAGTTTTTGTTTCAGCAATGCCGAACTTTTTGTTTAGGGTCAGTATGCGTTTTGATAGAACTGGAGATACATTTAGATAATGAAGAATGGACTCAGGGCTAATAATATTAAAAAGTCCGCCAAGAAAATTGGGAGCATCACTATTTTTTAATAATGAATAAAAAGCATTCACGGAAAATTTATATAAGAACCATTCTTCATCATCTTTAAGGCGTTTATGAGAGGGCTTGCTTTGTAGTTCATGCAGATCCATTAGGGCTATTGAAGCAAACAGGACTACATACAAAGAACTATGTTCAAATGAAGCTTTTGGTTTTTTTGGGGGGTATAGTAGAAAATTCCTGCCTAAAGCTGAGAGCAGGCTGCAGCGTAAATTTTCAGCTTTAGAATCCATGTTAGGGATAACAGCTAACGGCAGAAGCTCCGTGAAAATTGAATAGGGTATGTGTTTTTGTCGGCTCAGGAATATGATCTTGTCATAGTATTTCTTAGCTAGCTTCAAGTCCCCTTGAACTAAAAAAAGGCTTGCCAGGTAGGCCAAAGCATGAGGATCGCGCGAATCTAAGGTGCCATCCGGTTCGACAGAGTAGAGGTAATGTTCATTGAAATTTACAACCTTGTCTTTCTGAGGGATAGAAGCGAGCTCATGAATTACACATCCGATTTCGGGAGCAATATTCGTGAGATTCAAACCTCTTTGCAATAAGCCGGAGATCCATTGTTTTTTAGGGATAATGACAACATTTTCTTCGCTGGATCTTTCAAGCTTAAGGTGCATAGGAATCGTGTTTAAGTCTTGAATAGGTAAGTGGGAGACGGCGTATTTCGAGCCATTTAAATGGAAAAAAGGCTTCATTTCATTGTTGTGATATTCAACTGAGATATGGTGATGCTTTTCTTTCTGATCCTTAATTTTAATTGAACCGAAGAAAATATGTTTAAGCAACCCCGTTTCTTCGTTTGCCCAGCACACCACTGTCTCCATTAAACTTACACGGAGGATAGGGAGGAGTTGTAACGGGATAGCCGAAGGATCAATCGGTATTAGATTTTCTCCTTTACATGTCATTCTAACAATCTCTAACGAGCCAGCCTGCTGGATAAAATCAAAGGATAAATCTTCATTACAATAAGCATTCTTAAGGGTGCTAGTGGTTTCTTCTATCCAAATTTTACTGAAATAACAGATCGCTTCAAGATATGCGGGCAGTTGTGGAACCTTATGCAGAAGATAGACTTTATCCCCGATCTTTTTATGAACATGGAAAGTGTTTTTCTTATTCCCTGCAATGAATGTTTTTGAAGGATCTTTATTATATTTTTCTTGTTCCATAACGACGAGTTCTGCATGCGTTGGAACTTCGTTGTTACACTCTATAAGGGCTTTAAAGATATTGATCCGATGATATTTATTTTGTACATAGTGTTCCTCACAAAGTTTTGCAGATAATTCAGTGCGCAGTACAAATGTATCAGGCAAGGTATGAATTAAAACGGATCTGGTTGTCAACAGCATTCTAGCAAAGGTATTAGTAAAGATACTGTCTTTTAAGCAATCTAGGATGACATTTGTCCAGAGAACAAATCTTTCTGAGAAAAATTCATCCTCTCGTGCTATCTCATTGAACTGTGCCATTAGTAAGGCCAAAGCACCTTCTTTTTTCTCCGATAATGTAAGTGAAGAAGGGTTGACAGGAAAGGAGAGGGCAATAAGCAGCCATGAAGAATTGTCCACAATGGGCTTGTAAAGTTTTTTATAAATGATGTCTCTATAATCGGGGAATACTAATGGCCGATCAAACCCAAATAAAGGTTCCAAATCTTTTAACAGTAGGGAAAATCTCAAAAGGTCAAAAGACCATTTGTAGGAACCCTCTAGCAATAAGAGTTTATGAGTCAGTTCTATTGTGCTAGAGATAGAATCGAAAGAATAACTTTTAAAATTAAGAAGATGTGGCCTGAAAAAAGAATTTAAAGTGCTAAAAGCATTATAATGATCACCAAAAGCGATTAAATCGTTTTTATTCAGTTCTAAATATTCTAAAGAACGAAAAAATGAATCCTTTTTAACATTTCCTGTAATGGAACTTTCAGCATGTCTTACATTGGCTCGAGACGGGTTTTTATAAGCCCCATCCATCTGAGAATGTTGATCAAATTTATCTTTTTCACGCTGACTAATTATTCCTGCATTTAGGGGAATTTCTACAGGTGAAGTTGTAAGAATATTATCTGTGAAAGCCGGCATGAATCGGTTTTTTTTAAATAGCCAGTTTACTGCCGGATCGGGCACGAGGCGGGACATGAATTTGCGAATTTTCTTTTCATTTTTAGATCTCACCGGTGCGCTTAGACGAGGACCATATTGAGGATGAATATTTTTTATATGACGGCGCAAGGGGCTATCAAAAGACAGTGTTAGATTGCCTAGCATTGCACAATAGATGGCATGTCTTTTAAGTATGGCAAAGGAACGTGGGATAGGAGAAACTACCTCGTTGAGAATATGAGATTCATTTTCAAGGAGAATAATGAGCTCATTCTCAGTAGAAGGCCGATATCTTTCTTTTGTATGCAATTCCTCGAAGGATCTTCGATCAATTAAACGCTTATCCTCCGCACAGAGAGGATCACTTTCCATTGAATTGAGTGGGAATAATTCCTCAGCAGATCTTCCATTAATTAAGCGCTTATAATAGATCCCTTCTTGGCTTGTCTCTGCTTTCCAACTCTTGTCAGCGGGGCTGTGAAAAAGAGCATTATGTGCATGTTTGTTGATCTCTGCTTTCCAACTCTTGTCAGCGGGGCTGTGAAAAAGAGCATTATGAGCATGTTTGTTGATCTCTGCAGCTGATTCAGAACGATTTCCATCTAATTTTAGGTGGGATAGAAAATAATCCTTCAGAGCTTGGATGCGATGATAGGTCTCAATAAAATAGACCGGATGATCGCCTCTATAGGCTTTATAAAGAGGTGCCGCAAACACACATAGACCCTCAAGGTTAGGATCAATGCGACGTGTTAATTTATCTAGGATTGCCAAGCCCGTATAGTTAATGAGCAGTTTGTCTATATGAGTACAGGAAGAAGAGGGAGGGTTGGTTTGAGATAAAATTTTCCAAATGATCTCGATACACTGTTCAGGCATATCAACATGATCCCAAATAGTTTCCTTCTCTCTGTGTGGAATCGGCCATTGTTTTACGGAAAGTAAGGCATAGGTGGAGATAGCTGAAGGAGACTTGCTTAGAAGTTGCTCCATTTCATGTAACAAAGAATTTAAATAGATAAAGATATCTTGAGGATTTTCCGGAAAAGATAGTAGGGGGTAAAATGGAGTTGAAATAGGCTTTCCTGGAGCAATTGTTTTACGTACATAAGTATCTAAAATATTTTCATCGATTTCAGTTTTAAGATTTATTTTGAGTAGGGGGGGTGTCTTTTTATTAATTTGCAGTTCTATTTTAGGATGGAGATTTGTGTGGGCAACCAAAGCTTTAACTTTAGTATGCACGGATTTCTGAATGTCTTTTAGGTATTCCAAATCTTTACTTTGCAGTGAGCTAGTAAAAGCCCAGATGACAAAGTTCAAGGCAATCCCTTTGATTGCTTTAGTAATATAGTCGACTGCACTGCAATACCATTGTCTAAGCGGTGAAGGTAAAACATCGACCAGTACAGAATGAGCCAGCCTGGTATATTTGAACATTGTATATTCTGTGGAACGGTCTTCCGTACTGAATCCTAAAGCTAAGCGATAAACGTTGTAAATTAGGGTAGAATGAAGTTTATACAGGCTGTCTCTGAGCCAGCCTTTGGTTTGTTGGAATTGGGGTGGTAGCTGTTCATCATCCACTAATGAAGGGATATTGAGTTCGGCTTCAATGAGGTTGAATAAAGGCTCAACATCATCGCCCAAAGCGTCCAGGATGATTCTTTTGGAATTATTTAAAGAATTAGGGGTGATGCCTAGCTGAGATAAAAAACCAATTAGAGAGTCTTTTAATGAATCGGGTAGAAGTTGAGTTTGCTTTTTCTCGATTTTAACACTATCTAAAACGGTTCTTTCAAATTCCAGCCATGCTAGGGTCTTTTGAATAGTATCAAGCTCCGAGGCGGGGAGTGTGTTTATTATTGCCTTAGCTTCTTTCTCAAGTTTTACGGTAATTTTTTTTAAAAGGTCCAATTGTGCAGAATCAGGAACAACATTTCCTGAGCTGTCTTTTAATGACTCGATATAACCTACTAGGATTTCCCTAGTGATTTTATAATTGCGGGATTCTTTACGTTGCGAAGGGAACATAAAGTTTAAGAGGAAATCCCAGTCATTTCCAAAATCTTCACGCGAAATATTGATTTCATGCGGAGGTAACGCAGGAGTGGCTTCAAGTGTTTTAAATAGATTATTGTAGATATCACGGGGAGTGGAGGCCATTTGCGGATTGATCAGGGGCTCTAAAGCGTGGCCTAGAAGAGAGAATAAGAAGTCTTTATCCAGGTTTTCCGCCGGAACATTTTGAAAGCATAGCGGCCATACAAATCCAAATGCCCCATCTGTATGAGGGTGATAGAGGAGCGCTTGCTCGGATCCATAGATTTTTAAGTCGAAATTCCCATTTGAATTTCGTTTAAAATCAATCCACAGACGACCGCCGCTCAACATCTCATCCAAACCTAATAATTCGATGAATTCCGGTTTGATAAGTTGGCGAGTTGTTTGTAATAGGCTGTTAACTGAATTATCCAGGGGTTGAAGAGTTTCTGAAAGGAGGGGAAGGAGGTTGTCAATAATCTTTTTTTCGAATTCTTCAGCGAACTTCTGGTTATTTTCAATTTTCAGCAGTTCTTCAGGGTGTTGTGTGATCCATTGTATCAGTTCTTTCGCTGAAGACTCCGGAACAAAATATAGAAGACTATAGATCACACCGTTCTGCATTAAGTTCTCAACTGCATTAGCGTAAATAGGCGGAAGGGCTGTTCGGATATGCTCGGGTAGATGGTTTTGTGTGTTCTTGAAAAAAACTGTGACTGCAGGATTGCTTAAAAAAGGCTCTAGTGCAGGAATTTTTTTGATTAGGGTTCCAAGACCCTCATGTAAGAAGTCTTTAACAAAATTTTGAGGATTCGTAGAGGATATGCTATTCAAGATTTTGAGTGTTTCAGGAGGGATTTTTTCTTTAAGTTTTTCTGGAAGATGCTGTGAAAGCTGTAATAGGGAAAAAATGGAATTGATATTGCGTCCAAATGAACCGCAATAAAGCAAAGATTGGTCTGGTTTAAGTGCATTTAGTTTGGCTGCGAACTGTTTTGTACAAAATTTTAGCGCTTCAGGAATTTCACTTTCCTTGGCTTTTTGAATAAATTCTTCTTGCAGCTTTTTCATTTCAATGAGACCGGAATTTATCGCGGCAAGGGGATTTTTTAAAGCGGGGAATAGAGCTGTTAAGAATTTTTCCATATCTGTAGAAGGTTTTTCACTAGGGTAAAGCCAATCTTCTATAATGGATTGGGTCACGGGGAGGGCTGTTTCACGTACTTCTTCGAAATAAGTTCCTTTTACAAGGAGAGCGCGTTTTTTCTGGAGATTTTCCTGCACAACCTTATGAACTTCAACATCTTGAGTTGGGAACTTCTGTTTATTTTTTTTTGGTTGGGAAAGAAGGACGAATTCACGTCGCAAAGACACAGAAATTGCGTCAAAAGCGGTCGCACTTAAAGAAAATTCATCAAAAGCAGCGAGAACCTTAGCTTTGATTTTTTCAAGAACGGGGGTTTTAGCAAATAAATCATGTAAAACAACCGAAATTCTTCCGTGCAGAGAGGAGCGTTCGACAAGTTCATCTCCAAAAAGCGAAGGAGCGAACATATCTGAAATAAGACTTTCAAGGGAATCGCCGGAATTATAACGGCAATTAATATTTTCGATTAATACAGTAGAATTATTTGTCATAGTTTTATTTTAAACTATGAGTATTAAGGTTAGTTAAAGGTGTCAATGGAAAAGCATACTTTTATATGACGGAAAGGGTCGTTTTCTGTCCCTTTTTTTTAAATAATAGCCGGCTTGGTCGAATAGCCCCAAGCCATAGCTATATTTTTCCTAGAAGCGCTCTTGGAGTTTTCTATTGGAAAAGAAGAAGCCCACTTCTTGTTGAGCATTTTCGATAGAATCAGATCCGTGAATAGCATTCTTAGTCATGGAAGTTCCAAAATCGGCCCTTAAGGAGCCTTTTTTATCTCCTGAACCGATCAGATCACGGTTACGCTGTACCGCATTATCCCCTTCTAGAACGAGAATCACACTAGGGCCGGACGTCATAAATTTCACCAAATCATTATAGAAGGGCTTGCCTTTATGAATGGCGTAGAATTGTTTTGCATCCACTTCACTCAGGACGTTCATTTTAATGCCTGCTATTTTCAGGCCCGATTTTTCATATCGGCTTAAGATGTCGCCCACATGATTAGATGCCACTGCGTCAGGTTTAATGATTGCCAGTGTTGTTTCTTTGTTTAATGCGCATAAGCTGCTTCCCATCAGTAATGCAATAGCTAAAAAACGAAATAGCATTTTAGACCTCCAAGGATTGAACCAAATTATAATATTGCATGCCGTATTATTTTGTTCCGGCTTCGAGACAAGATTGTACTACGTCTCTAGGTAATAAAGAAATGCTTACCTACGTTAGTTATTTTGGAGGGATCGAATCCAGTTAAAAAAGAGCGTTGGTCCGTATTCGCTTGCCACCGCTTCCGGATGAAATTGCACCCCTTCTATTGGATACAGGCTGTGCTTAAGGGCCATTACCTCATTTTTTGACGTGCGGGCAGTCACAATGAGCTCGGGTGGCAGAGTGCTTTCTTCTACAACTAAGGAATGGTACCTAGTCACCAAAAATCCATTAGGAATGTCTTTAAATAAACCAGTGCCTAGGTGGGTCAACGGGCTTAACTTTCCATGCATGGGTTTTTCTGCTTTACAAACAACCCCTCCAAAAGCCTCGCCAATAGCTTGCATTCCTAAACAAATCCCTAAAAGTGGAACTCTTTGCATCGCAGCGGCACGGATCAAATCCAATGAAATGCCGGCATCTTTAGGGCATCCCGGTCCGGGGCCTATGACAATACCCGGGGGATTCATGGCTAGGAGTTCAGAGACGGTTATTTCATCGTTTTTAATAACGTTGACTTTAGCCCCCACGCCCCATAAGGCATGGACAATATTGTATGTAAAGGAATCGTAATTATCGAGGAGAAGAATAGACACTAAGGTTAACCGGTGGAAGAGAAATTGGCCCAAACAAAAGCTTATTCTAGCATAAAGTGACTAGAATAAGCTTGCTTGGTTAGAAATTATCTAGTGCGTGCGCACACATCGCCGTTTTTGAAGAAAAACGCGATTTCATTTTTCGCATTTTCTAGGCTGTCAGAACCGTGTACAGCATTCTCATCAATGGAATTAGCAAAGCGTGCTCTGATCGATTGAGGCGATTTCTCTTTTGCTACTGCAGGGTTTGTTTCGCCCATGATACGGCGGTTTTCTGCAACGGCATTATTGCCTTCTAAAACCATTACAAGAACAGGACCTGTAGTCATGAATGAAACGAGGTCTTTATAGAAAGGACGCTCTTTATGGACAGCATAGAACTCTTGCGCTTGTTCTTGGCTTAAGTGAAGCATTTTGCATGCAATAACATTCAAACCGGATTTTTCAAATGTGGAGATGATCTCGCCGATATTATTTTTACCCACTGCATCGGGTTTAATGATCGAAAGTGTTTGCTCTTTAGACATGATTAGGACTCCTTTATGTCTTCATTTACATTATGCCGCGTCTTACGGCTGTCGCGAATTTCTAAAATTTTGAAGACAACTTCGTCAGGGGATAGATCGGAAGTGTCGACTTCAAAAGCATTTTCAGCCTTGATAAGAGGGGACGCCTCACGTTTCATGTCGTAGTTGTCGCGCGTATTGATCTCTTCCAGGCATTGTTCCAAGGTAACATCTTTCATCAGCTCAGGGAATTTTTTTTGTAGTTCGTCATAGCGTCTTTTAGCCCGCACTTCAGGCCTGCCGGTCAAATAGATTTTCAGGTCGGCTTCGGGAAATACTACAGACCCCATATCACGCCCTTCAAAGACTGCATTGACTCCCAGGGCCAAGTGGCGTTGGAGGTCGACTAACTTTTCACGTACAAAAGGCAAAGCTGCAACTTTAGAGACGTTGTTAGTTACTTCAGGGGTGCGGATAGCGAGGGTGACATCCTCATTATTGACTAAATAGCACCGTTCGCCATGTCTGATTTTAATGTCGAAGTCAAAGAAAGGGAGAAATGAACGGATGGCTTCAGCATCATCCAAATTCACGTGATTTTTCATTAGAACGCAAGCAAGGCTACGATACATGGCTCCCGTATCAAAGTAGATGTATCCTATTTCTTGAGCTAGCTTGCGTGCAATCGTACTTTTACCTGTAGCGATCGAACCGTCGATAGTGATGATCATACAATAGCCTCCTTAAACTCGTATCTGAGGAATATATACATTAGAGGGCAGCTAAACACAAGAGCATCTACAACATCCAATACACCGCCTAATCCGGGCAGGCTATTACTGTCCTTAGTTCCGGCATCGCGCTTAAGGAGAGATTCGGAAAGGTCGCCAAATTGGGCGGCAAGAGCCAAAGCGCAAGCTAGGGCAATCGCTGTAGCAAAAGGAATTTGAAGTAAAGGCTGAAACAAAGCACCTAGCAGCGTCGCCGCAGCAAAACCTGCAATCGAGCCTTCCCATGTTTTCTTTGGGCTGATGTAGCGGGACATAGGGTGTTTGCCAAGCATTTTGCCGAAAATATAAGCTGCAACATCATTGATTTTTACTACGGTAAGTAGAAATAATAGCCACCAACGCCCTTCTTGAGTGGAGTTTTCCGGGAAGTAATACAGGATGGGGATAGCTGTGGCAAGCGGAATGGCAAGATAGGCGAAAGGGAAAAGCGAGTTTGCGATCGTGTTGATCGGGTGTTCATGGATATAAAAATGGTAGAGGAAAATGGCGGTTAAAGTCGTCAATAATGCTAATTCAGGGAGGAAATCGAGAAAATGCCATTGCGTGGCGATAAATACAGAGATAACGTATCCCGCAATACAGGCCAATGTTAAAGTACTTAAGGGCGCGCCGCCGACTTTAATGGTAAGTTGCATCAATTCCCAGGAAGCAATAGTGATGACGGCCACAGCGACAGCGAGGAATAAGAAATTAAAGTAGGGGAGGTGGGCTGCCAATATCAGAGCAAATGTTGTAAGGGCTGCAATAGTGCCGATGAGAAGGCGTTGTTGCCAGTTCTGTTTCATTTAGGTTCCCAATCTTCTAATCCGTTTTTGGTATTCGAGCACAGCTACATATAAGTCGTACGGAGTGAAATCAGGCCACATTTTATCTAAAAAGTAAAGTTCAGAATAGGAGGCTTGCCAAAGAAGGAAGTTACTCATTCTTAACTGGCCCCCCGGGCGGATAAATAAGTCCAGGTCGGGAAGATCATGCGTGTCCAAGTAACTAGCCAGTAATTTTTCATCTATCGCAGTCTCGGGAATTTTTCCTTGGCGCATATTTTCTGCGATGCAATTAGCGGCTCTGCAGATTTCTTTGCGTGCTCCATAGTTCAGTGCCATTACAAAATGGATATCAGTACAATGTGCTGTTGCTTCTACAGTATCTTCCAGGGCTTTTTGTAGTGTGTCTGGGAATTCGCTTACATCGCCGATACAGGTGACTTTAACTCCATTGGCTAGCATTTGCGGACGCTGTTCAATAGTGTATTGTTCGATCAGCCACAAGACAGCTTCGACTTCCTCACGGGGACGGCCCCAGTTTTCAGTCGAAAAACCGTAGACAGTCACTGTTTCGATGGTGAGTTCTTTAGCGGAACGGAGGATGTCCAATAAAATGTCGGCGCCCTTCTGATGGCCTTCAACATGCGTTTCACCATTGCTATTGGCCCAACGGCGGTTGCCATCTAGTACAATGGCTATGTGGCGCGGAACGTTATTCAGGTCAACGGCCGCCATTTGTTCTGCAGTGAAAAAAGTAGTTTCGGGCTGTGCTTCGATGAATAGGGGCTGCATATTATTCACTCGCTTTTAGTACTTCCATAAACGCGTTTTGCGGGATCGTTACCTTGCCGATTTCCTTCATCCGTTTCTTACCTTCCTTCTGCTTTTCCCATAATTTGCGTTTACGGCTGATGTCGCCGCCATAGCATTTTGCGGTCACGTTTTTAGAAAGGGCGGGAATAGTTTCGCGGGCGATGATCTTTCCGCCGATAGCAGCTTGTATAGGGACTTTGAACAGTTGGCGCGGGATGACATCTTTCAGCTTATTGCAGATAGCGCGGCCTTTGGATTCTGCTTTGGTGCGGTGGACAAGGCAAGAGAAAGCGTCGACAGGCTCATCGTTAACCTTAATTTCCAACTTGATGATATCGCCTTCTTGATAATTCTCAAATTCATAGTCGAAAGAACCATAGCCTTTCGTGATAGACTTAAGTTTATCGTTGAAGTCGGTGATGATCTCATTGAGGGGGATTTGGTAGGTCAGCATGACGCGACGGCTATCTAAGGTCTCCGTCTTGATGCACATACCCCTTTTATCCATGCCTAGGGCCAAAACAGCACCAAGAAAATCTGTAGGAGTAATGATGTGGCTCTTTACCCAAGGTTCCTCTACCCAAGCGATATGGCCCGGATCTGGATAATGGGAAGGATTATCAATTTCTTTGACTGAATTATCACTTAGCGTGAATCGATAGCAAACGCTGGGTGCGGTAGAAATGATATCTAGATTGAATTCCCTTTGCAGCCTTTCAAAGACTATCTCTAAGTGGAGCAGGCCGAGGAAGCCGCAGCGGAAACCAAATCCCAACGCTGTACTGCTCTCTTGTTCGATATGTAGAGCGGAGTCATTGAGCTGAAGTTTGGTCAAAGCATCACGGACCGCTTCAAAGTCGGAGCTGTCGATAGGATAGATCCCTGCAAAGACGACAGGAGTGACGTGGCGGAAGCCGGGAAGGGCATCGCTTGCCGGGTGTTTATGCGAAGTAATTGTGTCGCCAACTTTAACGTCGGAGGTGATTTTGATGTTGGCAATGAAGTATCCGACTTCTCCGGGACGTAATTCGTCTGTAGGTCGCATCTGAGGGGCGAAAATGCCGACTTCTAATACTTCAAAGGTTTTACCGCTGGCCATCATGCGGATAACTGTCCCTTTGCGGACATGGCCGCTCATGACGCGGATATAAACTTTGACGCCGCGGTAGTTGTCATAGTGCGAATCGAAGATGAGGGCGCGTAAAAGATCGTCTTTAGGTTCATCAGGAGGAGGTATGTCCCTAACGATACGGTCAAGGATTTCGCGAATGCCGACACCCGTTTTTGCGGAACAGGCGATAGCGTCGGAGGCATCGATAGCCATTAACTCTTCGATCTGCTGCTTTGTCTCTTCGATATTTGCTGCGGGAAGGTCAATCTTATTTAAGACCGGTACGATGGTGAGGTTGCGCTCCAAGGCGAGGTGCATGTTTGCAAGAGTTTGAGCTTGAATGCCTTGAGCTGCGTCAATGACAAGCAACGCGCCTTCGCATGCTGAAAGGGAACGGGAAACTTCGTAAGAAAAGTCCACGTGGCCCGGCGTATCGATAAAGTTGATCTGATAAATTTCGCCGTCGGGAGAATTGTAATACATCGTGACCGGATGGGCCTTGATCGTGATGCCTCTTTCTCTTTCCAGGTCCATATCATCCAAGACTTGCTCTTGCATTTCCCGCGCTTCGAGGGTTTTGGTGAGTTCCAAAAGTCTGTCGGCAATAGTCGACTTACCATGGTCGATATGGGCGATGATAGAGAAATTACGGATGTGTTTGCGTGAATATTTGGTCATAAAATTTTAATCTATAAGTAAACCCGCATAAACGCTCGCCGGTGCTTACCTAGAGGAGTCGAGGAAGCTTATGCGTGCCTGACTTAGACACCTTATACTATAAACGGATAAAATAATTGCGGCCAAGATGACTCGAACATCCACCAGGAAACCCTGACTAGAACCTGAATCTAGCGCGTCTACCAATTCCGCCATGGCCGCATAAGTAAACACAATGATGTTAGGGAAAGAACTTATTTAACGCTACAGAAAAAATCAGGTTCCTCAGTCAAAATAGGCTCTCTTTCCCCCCTTTCAATTTTCTCCAACCGCGTTTTCAAGAGGGCATTCTCTTCCTGCAGAAAAATACAGAGCTTTGCCAGCTTATTATAACGCGAAGACATGCCCCGGCGCAAAACATCGCACCGTTTTTTTAAGGCAGCAAGCTCCTTTTGGAGTACATCCATAACTGCATTTTCATCAAAAAGTTCTAATTGTGAAGGATCTTGCGCCATTGCCATTGAAAATTTCTAGTCTAATAAGCTACCTTTTTAAGCGATTACCTTATTTATACGAAAATTAATTTATTTGGATGTTCAAAATGTCAGAACAAGAAGATCTGCTAAAATCCGTAGTCGCCTTGTGTAAAAGACGTGGTTTCATTTTTCCAGGATCCGAAATCTATGGCGGCTTTGCCAATACTTATAGTTACGGACCTTATGGCGCAGAAATGAAACAAACTGTCCGTCAAGCTTGGTGGCGCAATTTCGTGCATAACCGCGAAGATATGGTGGGAATGGACGGACCCATATTACTCCATCCCAGAGCATGGGAAGCGTCAGGCCATGTCGCAGGCTTTAACGACGCTTTGATCGACTGCAAAAAATGCAAAAGCCGTTTTCGTGCCGACCATCTAATCGAGCAAACCTTGCAGATTGACGTGGAAGGATTCACTGTAGATCAAATCAACGCCCTTGTGAAAGAACATAATCTCGCCTGTCCCAAATGCGGTGCTAAAGAATGGACCGAGGCACGCTATTTCAACCTTATGTTTTCGACAAAACTTAGCAAAACAAGCTCGCCAGGTGAAAACGATATCGCTTACCTCCGCCCGGAGACAGCTCAAGCGATCTTCCTCGACTACAAAAACATTGTCGATACCATGCGTGTTAATATTCCTTTTGGTGTTGCCCAAATCGGTAAAGCCTTCCGTAATGAGATTACCCCCGGCAACTTTATCTTCCGCGTCATCGAATTTGAACAAATGGAAATCGAATATTTTATCCGTGGAGAGCAGTGGCAAGAGAAATTCGATGAATGGCTTTCTGTGATGGACCGCTGGTGCCGTTGGATCGGTCTTTCGAATGACCGCTTAAGCCACCATGAGCATCCTCAAGAAAAGCTTTCCCACTACTCCAAACGTACAGTGGATATCATGTACAACTTCCCTTTTGGAAGGAGCGAGCTTTACGGATTGGCCTACAGAACAAATTTCGACCTCTCGCAACATGCTGAGTTCTCTAAAACTAAGCTGGATTTTACAGATCCACAAACACGTGAGAAATTCGTTCCACATGTCATCGAGCCTACTTTTGGTTTAGACCGCACCATCTTGGCCCTTATTTGCCAAGCCTATGCAGAAGAAAAACTGCCCAATGGCGAAGAACGTACCGTTTTGCGTTTCCTTCCACATATGGCGCCGGTGAAAATTGCAGTCTTCCCCCTCATGAAGAAAGAGCACTTGGTCGAAAAAGCGCGCAATGTCTTCCATAGTTTGAACGGAAATTGGACTGTCCAATATGACGATTCAGGAGCTATAGGTAAACGCTACCGTCGCCATGATGAGATAGGAACGCCGATTTGTATTACCATCGACTTCGAAACGCTGGAAGATAATACCGTTACCTTGCGACACCGCGATAGCATGGAACAAGAACGGATCAGCTTGGATAAGCTGATGGCACGGTGCTTAGAAATACTAACGCCCCCTCCGCTTTAAGGTATTCATATCCAAAAGCTTTCTCTTTCCTTGCCGTCGAGAAGTCGACGGCAAGGAATATGCCACAAGTCCTTGCAGACAGATGCCGGAGTATGTCTGTAGGGATGTTTGTGTGGCGTTTTTTTGAACGCAAAGGCGCAAAGATCGCAGAGAAGCTTCGCCCCACATTAGCCTGTCACTAGCACGATTGTTTCGTACCGATCTCACATCGCCGCGGCCCCCCGCGGGTCCGCGTCGCCGACGTTGACATGCTCGCTGACGCGATCACGTCAAACAT